>NZ_JBFUAG010000016.1:0-113824 GCF_056406375.1 Rhodobacter sp. P1_C2 | reverse complement strand
CCCCCCCCCCCCCCCCCCAGACTTGGCCGCCGCAGGCGCCTACTTCCGCAAGGCCTCGACCACCGCCAAAGCCTCCGGCGCGCTCCAATCCGCCCCGCCGATCAGCCGCGCCACTTCCTGCCCCTCGGGGTTGACGATCACCGTCACTGGCAGCCCGAAGACCCCCATCTGATGCGCCAGCCCCTGCCCCGGGTCGCGCAGCACGGTCAGGCCGGTCACCCCGGCCCCGCTCAGAAACCGGGTGATCGCCGGCACCGGGTTCGGCCCCGAGGCCACCGCCACCACCGCCAGATCCGGCACCGCTTCCGCGAGCTTGCCCAGCGCCGGCATCTCTTCCCGGCAGGGCACGCACCAGGTCGCCCAGAGGTTCAGGACCAGCCATTTCCCCTTGTAGGGCGCAAGGCTCGCCGCGCCATCGGCCATGTCCAGCAGCGCCGCCTCGGGCAAAGCCTTGGGCTCTTCCAGGATCAGCTTGGCCATCGCCCCCTTGAGCATCGCCGGATCGACCGGCCCGGCCAGCGCCGGACCCCAGACCATGTTTGCGCAGGCCAGGAAGCCCGTATAAAGGAAAGCCCGAAAGATCCGCATCACACCTCGCCAAACCACCGTGCCAAAACACCGCGCCAAAGGGGGCCACCATGACCCAGACTGAAAAACCTGCCGCCAACACCATGTGGGGCGGGCGCTTCGCCTCGGGGCCCGATGCGATCATGACCGCGATCAACGCCTCGATCTCCTACGACCAGCGGCTCTACGCCCAGGACATCGCCGGTTCCCGCGCCCATGCCGCCATGCTGGCCGCCTGCGGCATCATCACCGATAGCGATGCCACGGCGATCCGGGAAGGCCTCCTCACGGTCTTGTCAGAGATCGAGGGTGGAAACTTCACCTTCCGCACCGATCTGGAGGACATCCATCTCAACATCGAATCCCGCCTGACCGAGATCGTGGGCGAGCCGGGCAAGCGCCTCCACACCGGGCGGAGCCGCAACGACCAGGTCGCCGTCGACTTCCGCCTTTGGACCCGCGACCAATGCGATGCGGCGATCCAGGGCCTGACCACCCTGATGCAGGCCTTCCTCGCCCAGGCCGAGGCCGGGGCCGATTGGGTCATGCCCGGCTTCACCCATCTGCAGGTCGCCCAACCCGTGACCTGGGGCCACCACATGCTGGCCTATGTCGAGATGCTGGGCCGCGACCGCAGCCGCTTTCAGGATGCGCGCAAGCGGATGAACGAAAGCCCGCTCGGCGCCGCAGCCCTGGCCGGCACCGGCTTCCCGATCGACCGCCACATGACGGCCAAGGCCCTCGGCTTCGACCGCCCCACCGCCAATTCACTCGACTCCGTCTCCGACCGCGACTTCGCGCTGGAGTTTCTCTCGGCCTCGGCCATCTGCGCCACGCACCTGTCGCGCTTCGCCGAGGAACTGGTGATCTGGTCCACCGCGCAATTCCGCTTCGTCAAACTGTCGGACAAATGGACCACCGGCTCCTCCATCATGCCGCAGAAGAAGAACCCCGACGCGGCCGAGCTTCTGCGCGCCAAGATCGGCCGGATTCTGGGCTCCACCGTCGCCCTCTTCACCATCATGAAGGGCCTGCCGCTGACCTATTCCAAGGACATGCAGGAAGACAAGGAACAGGTCTTCGACGCCGCCGACACACTGATGCTGTCGCTCGCCGCGATGACCGGCATGGTCAGCGACATGACCGCCCAGCGCGACGCGCTGAAAGCCGCCGCCGCGTCAGGCTTCTCCACCGCGACCGATCTGGCCGACTGGCTGGTGCGCGCCCTCGGCCTGCCCTTCCGCGAGGCGCATCACGTCACGGGCCGCCTCGTGGCGCTGGCCGAACAGAAGGGCTGCGACCTGCCCGACCTGTCGCTCGCCGAGATGCACTCCGCCCATGAGGGCATCACCCAGGAGGTCTATTCCGTCCTTGGCGTCGAGAACTCGATCCGCTCGCGCCAGTCCTACGGCGGAACCGCGCCCGACCAGGTCCGCGCCCAGATTGCCCGCTGGAAGGCCGCCCTCGCCTGAGCCAGAGTACCGCAAGACCACCGCACCGCCCGGTGGCATAAGCCGAATCAACACAACCCGAAGGTTTCCCATGTCCCGCCTCGCCCTCCTCTGCCTCCTCGCCCTCGCCGCCTGCGGGGCCGATGGCCTCCCCAAGCCCCCCGCCGCTGCCCCCGCCACCAACCCCACGGTCAGCGGCGAGGCCCGCGTCGGCGTCACCACCACCTTCTGACCATTCCCCGCAAGGCGCCCTCACCCCGCGCCTTGCGCTTTCATTTTGGCCCAAATATCCCCGCCGGAGGCCCCTGCCCCCGGCACCAATTGCACCCGGGGGATCATCTGCTATAGCTGCCGGGGTCAGGACATGAAGGGGCAGAAGATGGACCATTTCCTTTACCGCGACGGGCGGCTGATGGCCGAAGACGTGGCCATCGCCCAGATCGCCGAGGAGGTCGGCACCCCCTTCTACGTCTATTCCGCCGCCACCCTGACCCGGCATTACAAGCTCTTCTCCGAGGCGCTTTCCCCCCTGCCGCACCAGATCTGCTTTGCGATCAAATCCCTGTCGAACCTCGCCGTCCTCAAGCTCTTGGGTGACCTCGGCGCCGGCATGGATGTGGTCTCGGGCGGCGAATACCAGCGCGCCAAGGCGGCAGGCGTGCCCGGCGAGCGCATCGTGTTTTCCGGCGTCGGCAAGACCCGGGACGAGATGGCGCTCGCCCTCACCGGCGGCATCCGCCAGTTCAACGTCGAATCCGAGCCCGAACTCCTTGCCCTCTCCGCCGTCGCCACCAAACTGGGCCTGACCGCGCCGATCACCCTGCGCGTCAACCCCGATGTCGATGCCAAGACCCATGAGAAGATCGCCACCGGCAAGAAGGAAAACAAGTTCGGCATCCCGATCGCCAAGGCCCGCGCCGTCTATGCGCTGGCCGCCACCCTGCCGGGCCTGAAAGTCGTCGGCGTCGATGTCCATATCGGCAGCCAGCTCACCGACCTCGCGCCATTCGAGGCCGCCTTCCTGAAGGTCGCCGAACTGACCGAGGAGCTGCGCGCCGATGGTCATGTCATCTCCCGCCTCGACCTCGGCGGCGGGCTTGGCATCCCCTACGAGCGGTCCAACGAGGCGCCGCCCCTGCCCCTCGACTATGGCGCGATGATCAAGCGCACCCTCGGCCATCTGGGCTGCGAGATCGAGATCGAGCCGGGCCGCCTGATCTCCGGCAACTCCGGCCTCCTCGTCTCGGAAGTGATCTATGTGAAAGAGGGCGAGGATCGCACCTTCCTGATCGTCGATGCCGCGATGAACGATCTGGTGCGCCCCTCGATGTATGGCGCGCATCACGACATCATCCCGGTGATCGAACCGGAAGTGGCCGCAACCGCGCAGGCTTATGACATCGTAGGCCCGGTCTGCGAGACCGGCGATACCTTCGCCAAGGCCCGGCCCCTGCCCGCCCTCGCCGAGGGCGACCTGATCGCCTTCCGCTCTGCCGGGGCCTACGGCGCGGTGATGGCCTCGGAATATAACACAAGGCCGCTCATCCCCGAGGTTCTGGTCCGCGGTGATCACTTCGCCGTCATCCGGGCGCGGCCGAGCATTGACGAAATCCTCAAGCGGGATAGCATCCCGGAATGGCTGTGAGTTTCACGGTCAGGAACCGGCGGAGGCAATGAGCGAAGGCAAGCCCGAAGCGGCCCTGAAGCGGATCGAATTTCCGCTGCGCCTGACCCTCATGGGGCTCTGGGCCGAAAGGCTGGTGCGTGCGTTCTGGCCGCTGTGGACCCTTCTCATCGCGGGCCTCGGTCTTGCCGCGCTTGGCGTGCAGGACCATCTCCCGCTCGAAGCCGACTGGTTCGGCATCGTCTCCCTCATCCTCGCCTCGGTCTGGGCGCTGATCTGGGGCTGGCGCGCCTTCCGCCGCCCGACGCGGGACGAGGCCTTGGCCCGGCTCGACAGCCGGATGCCGGGACGGCCGATCGCCGCCCTGCGCGACAGTCTGGCGCTCGGCGCCGGGGACGAGGCGGCGCAGGCGATCTGGTCGGTCCACCGCGACCGGATGGCGGCGCGCGCCGCCGATGCCAAGGCGGTGGAGCCTGACCTGCGGCTGGCCAGCCGCGACCCCTATGCCTTCCGCTACATGGCGCTGACCCTTCTGGTGCTGGCGCTGCTCTTCGGCTCGCTCTGGAAAGTGGCCTCTGTCGCGGGCCTGCCGGCGCCGGTCGGTCCGGGCCAGGCCGCCGCAGGCCCGGCCTGGGAAGGCTGGGCCCAGCCCCCCGCCTATACCCACAAGCCCAGCCTCTACCTCGCCGACCAGAAGGACGAGGCGCTGATCCTGCCCGAGGGCACCCGCATCCAGCTGCGCTTCTATGGCGCGCCGGGCGCGCTGATCCTCGCCGAAACCGTGTCAGGCCGCACCGATGTGCCGCCCGCTTCCGAACCGGTGCAGGATTTCACCGTGCGGCAATCCGGGCGGCTGGCGATCTCCGGCACCGGCGGGCGCGAATGGCTGGTCACCGTCGTGAGCGACGCGCCCCCCGCCATCGCGGTCAAGGGCCCGATCGACCGCGACGCCGATGGCCGCTTCAAGCTTCCCTTCGAGGCGAGCGATGATTACGGCGTGGTCAAGGGCGCCGCCACCATCGCGCTGGACCTGCCCGCCGTCGACCGCCGCTATGGCCTTGCCGCCAAGCCCGAGGACCGCGCGCCGATCACCCTCGACCTGCCGCTGCCGATGAAGCGCGACCGCACCAAGGTGAATGCCGTGCTGGTCGATGACCTCTCCAAGGACGTGCTGTCGAACCTGCCCGTCACGATCACCCTTTCGGCCACCGATGCCGCGGGCCACACCGCTTCCGCCGAGCCGCTGCACGTCACCCTCCCCGGCCGCCGCTTCTTCGACCCCCTCGCCGCCGCCATCATCGAGATGCGCCGCGATCTTCTGTGGAGCCGCAGCAACGCCCCCCGCGTGGTCGAGGTCCTGAAAGCCATCACCTACAAGCCCGAGGGTTTCATCCTCGACCACAAGGTCTATCTGCGCCTGCGCGTCGCCATCAAGGAACTCGACCCGATCGCCGCCTCGCTCGACAAGGCCAAGCGGGATGAGCTGGCCGAGGAGCTGTGGAAGATCGCCCTCCAGGTCGAGGACGGCAGCCTCTCGGACGCCTTCGAGGCCATGAAACGCGCGCAGGACCGGCTGGACGAGGCGATCCGCAATGGCGCGAGCCCCGCCGAGATCGACCGCCTGATGAAGGAAATGCGCGAGGCGCTGGACAAATACATGGCCCAGCAGGCGCAAAAGGACGCGCAGAACCCCGACGAGCCGGGCAAGAAAGACCAGCCCAGCATGAAGCTGACCCAGGATCAGCTGCAGCAGATGCTCGACCGCCTGCAACAGCTGATGAAGGAGGGCCGCACCGCCGAGGCCCAGGCCCTGATGCAGCAGCTGCGCGATTTCATGAACAACATGAAGGTGACGCAAGGCCAGGGTCAGGGCGAAGGCCAGGGCGGGCCGGGCGGCAAGGCGATGAAGGACCTCGGCCAGACGCTGCGCGACCAGCAGAAGCTGTCCGACGACAGTTTCCACGACATGCAGAACGGCGGCCAGCCCAACCCCGACGGGCAGGACGGCCAGCAGGGCCAGGACGGCAAACCCGGCGCCGATGGCCAGGGCGGCCAAAGCCTCGCCGAACGCCAGCAGGCGCTGAAGGACCGCATCGAAGCCCTGCGCAAATCCGGCACCCTGCCCGGCGCCGGCGACCCCAAGGGCGAGGAGGGCCGCAAGCAGCTCGACCAGGCCGGCCGCGCCATGAAGGACGCCGAACAGGCGCTGCGCGACGGTGATTTGCCCGAGGCGCTCGACAAGCAGGCCGAGGCGCTGGATGCGCTGCGCCAGGGCATCAAGCAGCTGGGCGAGGCGCAGGCGCAAAGCGAGGCGAACCGCAACCCGAACGACGGCAAGGCCGCGCAGGAGCCCGGTCCCAAGGGCCAGCGCGATCCGCTTGGCCGCGACGGCAACGAGGGCACCCAGATGGGCGCCGAGGGCGGCATGCTGCAGAACAAGGATGTCTACCGCCGGGCGCAGGAGCTGCTGGACGAGATCCGCAAACGCGCCGGCGAACAGGGCCGCAGCGATCAGGAACGCGGCTATCTGCAGCGCCTGCTCGACCTGTTCTGAACCGGGCTGAACCCGCCATGACAAAGGGGCCGACCCGGCGCGGGCGGCCCCTTTGTTCTGAAACCCTTGGCCTGCGCCTCAGCCCTGCGAAGCGCCTTCCAGCCCGCGCAACTTGCCGATCAGGCCCTGGATCTGGCCATCGACCCAGACCCGCGCCGCATCGACACCGGCCACATAGGCCTCTGCCGCCCCGGCCAGCGCCGGCACCTTGGCCGCGATCAGCGGCGCAAAGACATAAAGCGCCAGCAGGACCACGCCGAACAGGACCAGCGTCAGGAAGCCCCTGCCGAACCCGCCCTTGCGCCCCGCCGCAGCCTCGGGATCGCCCAGGTCGCCATCTTCATAACCGCCACGCTCCGAAGTGGCGCGCAGGGTCGAGTTGATCTCCTCGATCGCCGGCAACAGATCGCGCCGCGACCGCGTGGCATCCACCGCAGGTTCGGCCACGGGTTCGGCTACCGCAGCCGGCGCCATCACAGGCGCCATCACGGGTGCCACATCGGCAGGCGCGGCGACCACAGGAGCGACAGGCGGCACCACGGGCGGCGGCACCGGGGTCGGGGCGGCAGCCACCGGCGCCGCGCGGCGCGCGGCGGCGGGGTCCAGCGACATCTCGGTCTGGGTTTCCAGCGCGGGCGGCGCTTCGGCACGGCGGGCGGCGGTCTCGCGGGCGGCCTCTTCGCGCAGCACCGCAAGGATGCTTTCGTTGATGTTGCGCGCCAAAGGCGGCTCGGCCTTGACCTCGGCCGAGGCGGGTTCGGGCGCGCCCATCGCGGCTGCAGGCTTGGCGGCGGGTTCGAGGACGGAGTCGAACTCCGGTTCGAACTCGGGCAAGCCCGACATCACCGGATTGGCCCCCGGCACGGGTGCGGCATTGGGGTCCGTGGCGAAGCGTGCGGCCATGTCGCCGTCCGGCATCTCTTCCGGCCCATATTCCAGCTGATATTTAGGGTCGTATTCCGCCGAGGGCCCTGCCTCTGGCGCCGTGGCGGTCAGGGCGGCGTCCAGCACCTCTTCCGGCTCGGGTTCGGGGGTCACGGCGGGCCTTGGCGTCACGGCAGGCTTGGCCGTCAGATCAGGCCGGGGGGTCGGATCGGGCTTGGGGGGCAGATCGGGCCGGGGCGTCACATCGGCCTTGGGCACCACGACACGTGCCGCCTGCGCGGCCTGGGCCGCTGCCACCTCGGGATGGACCTGAAACCACGCATGCCCGCAGTTCGAACATTGCACATCGCGCCCTGCCCGCGGAATGGCGGCATCATCCACCTCATATTCCGCATCGCAATTCGGGCAAATCAAACGCATCTGAACCTGTCCCGCCAGTTTTCCGGTTATTTTGTTCGTCGTTGTACCAAGTAAAGTGCGTTCGTCCAATGGTTTGTGTCCAAAGCCGGGACAGCGGCGCGCTTGTGTTGCGGTCAAAGTGCAGGCGAAGGCGGCTTTGGCCTCGGGTGGCGCGCAAATTTGCGGTCCGCCGCGCCGCCCCACCCGATTTCCCCGCCCCGCCCGCACGGGAGCCGTTGAAACCCGTGCCCCGTTCAGCGATGGTAAGGCTGCACTTTTCAGGAACGGACCCAGGGTTTGATCGCTTTCGAAAATGCCGCCTACAGCTACGGCGGCGGAGAGCTGCTGTCAGAGATCTCGTTGCGGCTGGCACCGGGGTCGTTTCATTTTCTGACCGGGCCTTCCGGCTCGGGCAAATCGACATTCATGAAGCTGTGTTATGCCGAGCTTCTGCCCACCGCGGGCCGGGTGACCCTGTTCGACCGCGAGGTGCGCGGCCTCAGCCGTGACGACGTGGCGCTGACCCGGCGGCGGATCGGCGTCGTGCACCAGGATTGCCAGTTTCTCGATCACCTGCCGCTCTCGGCCAATGTGGCGCTGCCCCTGGTCGTGGCCGGGCGCCCGACCCAGGCTGCCGATCTGTCGGACCTGTTGAACTGGGTGGGGCTTGGCCCGCTGGCGGCCTCGCTGCCACCCTCGCTCTCGGGGGGGGAGCGGCAAAGGGCCGCACTGGCCCGGGCGATCATCACCGGCCCGGATGTGATCCTGGCCGACGAGCCGACCGGCAACCTCGACTGGGAGATGTCGCTGCGCCTGCTGACCCTGCTGGTGGAGCTGAACCGGATGGGCAAGACGATCCTGGTGGCGACCCATGACCTCAACATCATCCGCCAGGCCAAAAGCCAGATCGCGGCGCGGGTCTTGCGGATCTCCAAACGGCGGATTCAGCTGGCGGGGGCGGATCTGTGAGCCTGTTTAGCCGCCCGACCCGTGCCCAGGATGACCGCGTGGTGCCGCCCTCCGGCGCCTCGGCGCGGCTGACCTCCTTCACCGCCGGGGCGATGGCCTTTCTCGCGGTCTTCGCCATGGCGCTGTCGCTGGCCTCGGACCGGCTGGCGACCCGCTGGGCCGATGCGCTGGACCGCACGGCGACGGTGCGCATCTCGGCCCCGGAAGATCAGCTGGCCCTGCAGACCAAGGCGGTGATCGACCTTCTGCAGACCACCCCCGGCATCGCCTCGGCCCGGGCCTTGACGGCGGAGGAGGCCAAGAAGCTGCTGGAGCCCTGGTTCGGCCCCGATCTTCCCCTGGAAGACCTGCCCCTGCCCCAGCTGATCGAGGTGAAGGAGACCGGCGCCGGCTACGACGCCGAGGGCCTGCGCCAGCGTCTGTCGGCCGAGGCGCCGGGCGCCGTGCTCGACGACCATCTGCGCTGGCGCCGGCCGATGGCCGAGGCGGCGAGCCGCTTGCGGCTCTTGGGCATGCTGGCCATCGGGCTGATCGGGGCGGCGATGGCCGCGATGATCACCCTGGCGGCCGGGGCGGCGCTGGCCGCCAATGCCCAGGTGATCAAGGTGCTGCGGCTGGTCGGCGCACGCGACAGCTACATCGCCCGCGCCTTCGTGCGCCGCTTCACCCTGCGCGCCACCTTCGGATCGCTGGCCGGCGTCCTGGCCGGCATGGCCGGGATCGCCCTTCTGCCGGCCCAGGATGCCGCCGGCGGCTTTCTGACCGGCCTCGGCTTCACCGGCTTCGGCTGGTTCCTGCCCCTGCTTCTGGTGCCGCTCGCCGCCGTGGTGGCCTTCGTCGCCACCCGCACCGCCGCCTTCCGCACCCTGCGCGGATTGACCTGAGAGGACCCCATGCCCACACCGATCCGCTGGATTCTGTCGCTGATCTTCATCCTCCAGATGTACCTGGCCATGGCCGTCGTCGCCCTGGCCTTCGCCATCCCCGCCCTGATCAGCCGCGAGGGCGCCTTCGCCGGGGTCCATGTCTTCTGCCACTGGGTCCGCTTCACCGCCCGCCTCCTCGTCGGCCTGCGCTCGGAATACCGGGGCGAGGTGCCGCAGGGCGAAACCCTCATCGTCGCCAAGCATCAAAGCTTCTTCGACATCATCCTCCTCTGCGCCTTCCTGCCGCGCCCGAAATTCATCATGAAGCGCGAGCTGATCTGGACGCCCATCCTCGGCCAATATGCCCTGCGCATCGGCTGCATCCCCCTTGACCGCGGCAAGCGCGGCGCGGCCATCGCCAAGCTGAAGGAGGATGCGCTGCGCGGCGCCGCCCACCCCGGCCAGCTGGTGATCTACCCGCAGGGCACCCGCGTCGCCCCCGGCGTCGATCTGCCCTACAAGGTCGGCGCGGGGCTGCTCTACGATCAGCTCGGCCAGACCTGCGTGCCGGTCGCCACCAACGTCGGGGTCTTCTGGCCCAAGCGCGGCATCCTGCGCCAGCCCGGCCTCGCGGTGATCGAGTTCCTGCCCGCCATCGCCCCCGGCCGCCCGGTCGGCGACTTCATGCGCACCATCACGGCCGAGATCGAGACCGCCTCCAACGCCCTGATGGCCGAAGCCGGGTTCCGCCCCTGATGGCCACCCGCCCCGAAACCATCGCCGATCTGACCGATGCCTTCGCCGGCCTGCCGAGCCTCGGCACCCGAAAGATGTTCGGCGAATATGCGCTGTACCTCGGGGCCAAGGTCGTGGCGCTGGTCTGCGATGACCTCCTCTATCTCAAGCCCACGCCCGGCGCGCTGGCCTTGATCCCCGACCCGCAGATGGCCCCGCCCTATCCCGGCGCCAAGGACCATATCTGCCTGGAAGGCGCGCTCGACGATCCCGATCTGGCCATGGCCGCCCTGCGTGCCGTGGCGGCGGACCTGCCCGAGCCAAAACCCAAGACGCCCAAACCAAAGACCCCCAAGCCAAAGGCCTGACATGGACTGGATCACCTCGCTTGACGACCTCCACAGCCTGTACGGCACACCCTCCAAACCCGCGCTGGCCAAGGTCACGGCGCATCTGACCCCCAGCTACCGCGCCTTCGTGGAGCGGAGCCGCTTCTGCGTTCTGACCTCGGTCGGCCCCGAGGGCACCGATGGCTCGCCCCGCGGCGATCAGGGCCCGGTGGTCCGCGTGCTCGACGCCCGCACCCTCGCCCTGCCCGACTGGAAGGGCAACGAGCGGATCGACAGCTTGCGCAACATCCTGCGCGATGGCCGCGTCAGCCTGATGTTCCTGATCCCCGGTTCGACCACCGCGATCCGCATCAACGGCCGCGCAAGGCTGACCGCCGATGCCAGCCTCTGCCAAAGCTTTGAACGCGATGGCAAGAACCCCCGCTCGGTCATCGTGATCGCGGTGGAGGAGGTCTATTCGCAATGCGCCCGCGCCCTGCAACGTTCGGCCTTCTGGACCGAGGGCGACCAGAGCCAGGGCCTGCCTTCGGTCGGAACCATGCTGCAGGAGGCCTCCGAGAATGCGATCGACGGCGCCGAATACGACCGCGAGCGTGCGACCCGCGCCCATCTCGGCTGGTGGTAAACCGGTTTAAGGACCGGCGCTAAGCCTCTGCCGCGCCGCGCTTTCTGGCGCGGTAGCTTGCCACCTTGTCGCGGTTGCCGCAGACCGCCATCGAACACCAGCGCCGCCGGTTGTTCTTGCCATGGTCGTGAAAGACCATGGTGCAGGCAGGGTTGGCGCAATGTTTCAGCCTTGCGGGTTCATAGCTTTCGGCAAAGCGGGCGAAGTCCAGCGCCACCTGCCCCGCCACCGGAGCGGTCGGCGCCGCCACCCGCTGCACGAGGGTCAGGCCCGCGTCGCCCTCCTCCAAAGCCAGCGTGACCTGCACCTGCGCCAGAAGGGCATTGACCGCCCGGCGCAGGCTTTCGGGCACGGCAAGCCCCGCCGCCATCGCCTCGAAGGCCAGGCGCAGCGCCTCGCGCAGCGCCAGAACCCCCGGCGCGGCCTCGCGGCCCGCGGGCAGGTCCAGCCCGGCAAGACCGGCCCAATGCGCCACCGCCCCCGGCCCGGCCAGCAGATCCTGTGCGTGGCCGTCGATGACCGGCGTGGTGTTCAACAGGTCGATCCACAGGCTGCCGCCCAGAAACGGCACGCCCTCGCGAAAGTCTTGCTGGTCCGAGGCGCTCATCCTGTTCTCCACCGGTTTTGGTCAGGGGTTTGTAACCGATAAAAATGGTATTGACCAGTGCCGGCGCAATATGTAACCAATGTTTTGCCGTTACATCGGTTTCACTCAGCCCCAGAAAGGTCTCGCCATGTCCGTCTCGCGCCTGCCCCGCCTTGCTGCCCTCGCGGCCAGCCTCGCCCTCTCCTTCGCCCTGCCCGCCGTTGCCGAGGTCATGCACCACGGCGCCTCGATCAGCCTGCCCGCCGACAAGATCGGCTTCGGCGGCACCGGCATCAAAACCGAAGCGGGCGAGCTTTTCGCCGGCCCCGCCTTCGGCGATCTGACCAAGGGGATGCATGGCACCTTCATCAAGATGCCGGCGGGCTTCGTCAGCCCCGTCCACACCCATACCGAGGATTACCTTGCCGTCGTGATCCATGGCGTGGGCGAAAACGGCCCGGCCGGTGCGCCGGACGTGCCGCTGCCGGTCGGCTCCTACTGGTTCCAGCGCGGCGAGGAGCCCCATGTGACCAAGTGCCTGTCGAAGGAAGACTGCCTGTTCTTCCTCTACCAGCCCGGCAAGTTCGACTATATTCCGGTGCAGTAAAAGCCCCCGCGCCAAAGCAAAGCGGCGCCCCGCATGACCGGGGCGCCGCTTTTGCCTGAGGCGGAAAGAAAGTTAACGCTTTCTGAACGCCACGAAGGAAATTTGTTTTATATCAGACACTTACGCCGGATTGCACGCGTGCAACCGGGGTCGTTTCACGCCGCCAGACCCTTGGTCCCCATATCCAGGAACTTCTCGCGCCGGTCCTTGATCAGGAAGTCCGGCTTCTTGCCCGACAATTCCTTGAGCATGGCCTCGATCGCCTTGCCCACCGCCTCGATCGTCTCTTTCTTGCCCCGCTGGGCCCCGCCCAGAGGCTCCTTCACGATCCGGTCGATCACGCCCAGTTTCTGCAAATCCTGCGCCGTCAACCGCAAAGCCTCAGCCGCCTCACGCATCTTGTCGGCATCCTTCCACAGGATCGAAGCGCAGCCTTCCGGGGAAATCACCGAGTAGATCGAATGCTCCAGCATCGCGATCCTGTTCGCCGTGGCGAGGGCCACCGCGCCACCCGAACCACCCTCACCCACGACGACCGAGATCACCGGAACCCCGATCTGCAGGCTTTTCTCGGTGGCCCGCGCAATCGCCTCCGCCTGCCCCCGCTCCTCCGCGCCTTTCCCGGGATAAGCCCCGGGAGTATCAACGATCATCACGACCGGCAGCCGGAACCGGTCCGCCATCTCCATCAGCCGGATCACCTTGCGGTAGCCCTCCGGCCGGGCCATGCCGAAGTTCCGCTCGATCCGGGTCTTGGTATCATGCCCCTTCTCCTGCCCCATCACGACCACCGCATGGTCATTGATCCGGGCCAAGCCCCCCATGATCGCGTGATCGTCGGCAAAGTTCCGGTCACCGGCGAGCGGGGTATATTCGGTGAAAAGCGTGTCGATATAGTCGCGGCAATGCGGCCGGTCCGGGTGGCGGGCGACGAGGCATTTCTGCCAGGCGTTGAGACCCTTGTAGAGGTCCTTGAGCATCTGGTCCGCCTTGCGATCCAGCGCCTCGGCTTCCTTGCTAACATCGGTCGCCGGGTTCGAACGGCCCATGGCGCGCAGCTCCTCGGCCTTGCCTTCGATCTCGGCGAGGGGCTTTTCGAATTCCAGATAGTTCATCGGACACTCCCAGAAGGCCGCAGGTTCTTTGGCCCTATATGGCCGGGACGCGCCCAAGATGCAACTCGGGCGGCGGAAGGGCGGGGAAACGCCTGCGTGAGGCGGGGGCAGACGCCCGGTTTCCGGCCGTCCAAAGCCCCCCGGAAATAACAACGCGCCCTGCGGTGCAAGACCGCAGAGCGCGCTTCCTCCCCATGACGCTGCCGAGGGCCTCCTCTCCCAGGGCAGCAGGGTAACCGATCTGTTACGGTATCAGTGCCCGGTTTCTGGGCGTTCTGTCAACACTTGTTACGCTGCGGCAATCAATTCCGCCTGGGCCACGATGACCTCGGCCTGGCGGATCGAGGCGATGTCGACAAGCCGCCCCTTGTAGACCGTCGCCCCCTCGCCGCGTGCCTTGGCCTCGGCCATGGCAGAGAGGATGTCGCGCGCCTCGGCGACCTGGGCGTCGGAGGGGGTGAAGACCTCGTTGGCAAGGGCTATCTGCTTGGGATGAATGGCCCATTTGCCCACCATGCCCAGGGTGGCCGAACGGCGGGCCTGGGCGCGAAAACCCTCGTCGTCGCTGAAATCGCCGAAAGGACCGTCGACCGGCAGCAGGCCATGGGTGCGGCAGGCGGCCACGATGGCGGTCTGCGCCCAGTGCCAGGGGTCCGACCAATGCCGCGCGCCCTGGTGCAGCATGTAGTAATTCTCCTGCGTCCCGCCGATCCCGGTGGTCTGCATCCCCATCGAGGCGGCGAAATCCGCCGCCCCGAGGCTCATCGCCACCATGCGCGGCGAGGCGGCGGCAATCGCCTCGACATGGGAAAGACCGGCGGCTGATTCGATGATGACTTCGAAGTTGATCGGCTTCTTGCGCCCCTTGGCGCGTTCGATCGCGGTCACCAGGGCATCGACGGCATAGATATCCTCGGCGCAACCCACCTTGGGGATCATGATCTGATCCAGCCGGTCACCCGCCTGTTCCAGAAGGTCCACCACATCCTTGTACCAGAAGGGCGTGTCCAGCGCGTTGATCCGCACCGACAGCGTCTTGCGGCCCCAATCGATGGTCGAGATCGCCTCGATGATATTGGCGCGGGCCTGCGGCTTGTCGGCGGGGGCGACGGAATCCTCGAGGTCGAGGTTCACGACATCGGCCCCCGATGCCGCCATCTTGGCGAACAGCGCCGGGCGCGAGCCCGGTCCAAACAACTGGCAGCGGTTCGGGCGGGCCGGGGGAGCGGGTTGCAGACGAAAGGACAAGATGGCCTCGCAATGAAGTTTCAAGATTGCATGACACGCAGTTATAATGTTGCGCACCGACTTGCAAGAACCTTTTGCAGGCGCAGCATTTCCGCCGCCCCCACCCCCGATTTTTCGCCGAAAAATCGTCTCTCGCCTTTGCGGGATTTTTCGCAGAAAAATCGTCGCGATGAGGTTCCCATGATCAGCGTTACCCCCGACACGTTCAAAATCGCCCGCACCTTCACCATCTCGCGCGGCTCCAAGACCGAGGCCCATGTCCTGACCGTCCGCATCACCCGGAACGGCGTCACGGGCTGGGGCGAATGCGTGCCCTATGGCCGCTATGGCGAAAGCCTCGAATCGGTCAGCGCCGCCATCCGCGCCCTGCCGCCCGACATCACGCGGCAGGACCTGCAATCGGCCCTGCCCTCCGGCGCGGCCCGCAATGCCGTCGATTGCGCCCTCTGGGATCTGGAGGCGAAGACCGCGGGCCGCCGCGCCTGGCAGCTAGCGGACCTCGCCGAACCCGCGCCCGTACCGATCGCCTTCACCCTCTCGCTCGACACGCCCGCGGACATGCGCACTCAGGCAGCCCAGAACGCCCACCGCCCGCTTCTGAAGATCAAGCTCGGCACCCCCGACGACATGCCGCGGCTCGAGGCCGTCCGCCAGGGTGCCCCCGCCGCCCGCCTGATCGTCGATGCGAACGAGGGCTGGACGCCAGAGGTCTATACCGACCTCGCCCCGCACCTGCTGCGCCTCGGCGTCGCCATGGTCGAACAACCCCTGCCCGCCGGCGCCGATGACATGCTGGCCGAAATCGCCCGCCCCCTGCCCGTCTGCGCCGACGAATCGGCCCATGACGCGGCGA
The DNA here is from genome assembly GCF_056406375.1 of Rhodobacter sp. P1_C2. Lineage (NCBI taxonomy): Bacteria > Pseudomonadati > Pseudomonadota > Alphaproteobacteria > Rhodobacterales > Rhodobacter > Rhodobacter sp. P1_C2. The sequence continues at coordinate 98,390 of NZ_JBFUAG010000016.1, read as the reverse complement.
GCCTTGCCGGCCTCAAGGGCAAGTATGACCTCGTGAACCTGAAGCTCGACAAGACCGGCGGGTTGACCGAGGGCCTGCGCGCCAGGGCCGAGGCGCAGCGCCTTGGTCTGGGCCTGATGGTCGGCTGCATGGTCGGCTCCTCGCTCGCCATGGCGCCGGGGGTTCTACTGGCGCAGGGCGCGGCCTATTCGGATCTTGACGGCCCGCTCCTTCTGTCTCAAGACCGCGACACCCCTTTGCACTATGACGGCGCCGGGGTGCATCCGCCTGAAAAGGCCCTTTGGGGATAGAGCATGACCCGCATTGTCTATGTGAATGGCGACTTCGTTCCGGAAGCCGAAGCCAAGGTTTCGGTCTTCGACCGCGGCTTCCTGATGGCCGATGGCGTCTATGAGGTGACCTCGGTTCTGGGGGCCAAGCTGATCGACTTCGAAGGTCACTGCATCCGCCTCGCCCGCAGCCTGTCCGAGCTGGAGATGACCAATCCCCATACCGACGCCGAATGGCTCGCCCTCTTCCGCGAGATCGTGGCCAAGAATGCGGTCGTCGACGGCATGGTCTATCTGCAGGTCACCCGCGGCAATCCCGGCGACCGCGACTTCGCCTTCCCCGGGCCGGAGGTCGCCCCGACCGTGGTCATGTTCACCCAATCCAAGCCTGGTCTCGCCGAGAACCCCGCTGCCAAGGTCGGCATGAAGGTGATCGGCGTCCCCGACATCCGCTGGGGTCGCCGCGACATCAAGACGGTGCAGCTCCTCTACCCGTCGATGGCCAAGATGATGGCCAAGAAGGCCCATGTCGACGACTGCTGGTTCGTCGAGGATGGCGCGGTGACCGAGGGCACCTCGAACAACGCCTATATCGTCAAGGGCAACCGGATCGTGACCCGCGCCCTCTCCTCCGACATCCTGCACGGCATCACCCGCGCCGCCGTGCTGCGCTTTGCGTCCGAGGCGCAGATGGAAGTCGAAGAACGCGCCTTCACGATTGCCGAGGCGCAGACGGCCGATGAGGCCTTCATCACCTCGGCCTCCGCTTTCGTGATGCCCGTGGTGGAAATCGACGGCGCAGCGGTCGGCACCGGCAAGCCGGGCGCCGTGGTGGCCCGCCTGCGCGAAATCTATCTCGACGAGATGCGCAAGGCGGCGGTCTGAGGCGAAAGCCCGCACAGGAACCCACCCGATCCCGTGCATTTGGCGGGGTCGGGCGGGATGCCCCATTGGCAGCGCGTGCGATGTGGACGAAGCGGACCTTGGCCCGAGCAACTTGCTTAAGGCTTTCGGTCGCCGTTCGGTTGAAGTTTGGTCAACATTGACGCTGACTGCGGCACGGGTCTAGCTAGGTCTGTTGTTCTCTGGAACAGGTGAGCTTTGCTGAAAGGATTGCTTCTGCTGACCGTGGGGCTTGGCACGCTGATGCTGGTCAGGGGCACCATGTTTACGCCCGTGGTCACGCAGTTGGCCGGAGAAGATATACCGTTTGATTTAAAAGCTGACTGGGTGGGTGTTTGCCTGTCGAGTGAATACGAGATACCCGATCTGGCAATCCAAAAATTTGCGGCCCGCTCCTGCTGGGATGGCGCGGAAGTGCCTAACGATACGATCTACATTACATATCTTCTACCGGGCGGCCAATGTTCACGGGCAACCGCTGCCGGCCATTTTCTAGAGCAGGATTGGATCGAGACGCGTTGTTTCAAGCAATCCGAAATCTCTGGAGACAGACTCGTTAAGACGAACGGGGTCTATAAGTTCCTGCGAAATTCGCTCGACTTAAACGGCGGCTAAGGGCTCCAAGCTCCCCCCCGCCCCCCTTCCACTGAACAGGGCGGGAAAGGCCCCAGACCCTTCCCGCCCCTTTCCTCACGCCGGGTTCAGCGCCGCAAACACCGTTGGGAAACTGCCGTTGGCCTCGGCATTGCGCAGCCGCAGCACGGCCTGGACCAGAATCTCCGGCCCGCCCGCGGCCAGAAGCTGCATGACCTCGGCGATGTAATCCTCCAGCTTCAGCGCATGGGGGTTGGCGCGGCTGCCCGGCATCAGGTCGGTGCCAACGGCGGGCGGTGCCAGCTCGATCACCTCGACGGAGGTCGCACGCAGCTGATGGCGCAGCGACTGGGTCCAGGAATGCAGCGCCGCCTTGGTCGCCGAATAGGTCGGCGTCGCGGCCAGGGGCACGAAGGCGAGGCCCGAGGTCACATTCATCACCGCTGCCGCCCCCTGCGCCTTCAGATGCGGCAGGAAAGCCGCCGTCAGCCGGATTGGCCCCAGAAGGTTGATCGCGATCGTCGCCTCGGCGGTGGTCAGGTCAAAGGGCTCGGCCAGCAGATCTTCGGCCTGCATGATCCCGGCATTGTTGATCAGCACGTTGAGGTCGGGATGCGCGGCCAGAACCCGCGCGGCAAAGCCCGGGATCGAGGCACCGTCCTCCACATCCAGCACGGCGTAAGCCATGCCCGGATTGGCGCGGCTCACCTCGGCCAGCAGGGCCTCGCGCCGCCCGGCGATGATCACCCTGTTGCCCTGGGCCAGCAGCGCCTCGGCCAAAGCGCGCCCGATGCCCGAACCGCCGCCGGTCACCAGAACCGTATTGCCTGTCATTTTCATGGGATGTCCTTTCACGTCTTGCCCAGCTCTGCCGCGGTGATAGACCAAGTCACTTACCCGTGGTAAGTAGGCACCCGAAATATCTGTAGTTACCGAAAGGAAACCGACATGTCTGTGACCGCTCCGGACGGAACCCCGGTCAACCCGCGGGTCGAGGCGCTGGTCGCCGAACTGATCGGGCGGGTGGCCGACAAATGGACGATGATCGTGCTGGAGGTGCTGGCCGAAGAGGGCGAGACCCGCTTCACCGCACTCGGCCGCCTGGTGCCCGGCATCAGCCAGAAGATGCTGACCCAGACCCTGCGCGCGATGGAGCGGGACGGCCTCGTGATCCGCACCATCCACCCGGTGATCCCGCCCCGCGTCGATTACAGGCTGACCGATCTCGGCCTCAGCCTGGGCGAGGCCTTTTGCGGCGTCTGGCACTGGGCCGAAGCGAACCTCGCGAGGATCGACGCCGCCAGACAGCGCTTCGACGCCAAACCCTGACGCAGAAACCCGCTTCATCCAGAAAAAAATATCCTCGGGGAAGTCCAGAGGGGCGGAAAGCCCCACTGGCTGGGGGGCTCGGGGGGACTGGTCCCCCCGACACCTCCGCCGGCTGCAAGCCCCTCTACTTCGAAGGCTCGCCCCCGACATTTTCGGCAAAAGCCACCGCGAAGGCCGCCTGCTTTTCCGCATCCGCCGCCGTCTGGTTCTGCTTCACCCAGTCCGCATAGGGCATGCCATAGACGATCTCGCGGGCCTCTTCCTTGGTCAGGGCGATGCCTTCTGCCGTCGCCGCCTCGTTGTACCAGCGGCTCAGGCAGTTGCGGCAGAACCCCGCCAGGTTCATCAGGTCGATGTTCTGCACATCGGGACGCTTTTCCAGAAGATGGTGCATCAGCGCGCGGAAGGCCGCGGCCTCCAGCTTTTCGCGGGTCTGGTCATCCAGTTGCATCACGCCCTCTTTCATCACAAGGCCTCCCATGCCCGGGTCAGGACCGGAGCCAGACGCAGCCCCCAGGCCCTTTGCCCCTCTGGATCAGAGATGAGGTCGTTCCTCACCTCGATCAAGGTGTTGTGGCGGCCCTTTTGCAAGGCGTGCAGGTCGATCGAATCGCCGGGCAGATGGCCGTCATAGGGCTCGTTGTCGCCGATGCAGAGGTCGGGCTCGGCCTGCAGCGCCGCGATCAGGGGCCGCGAGAAGCGCGGGTCGAGGTGGGAGTAAAGGACGCCGACATGCCAGGGCCGCGCCGCCCGCCCGCGCAGGCAGGGGGTGAAGGAATGGATGGCAAGGATGATCGTGTCCGCGCGCCGCGCCGCAAGATCCTCCAGCGCCGCGTGATAGGGCCGGTGCAGGGTGGCGAGCCGGCGCTCGACCTCCGCCGCACTCACCCCGGCATTGGCCGGAATGATCGTGCCGTCATAAAGCTGCATGACGAGGGTCGGGTCCTCCTCGCCCCGGTTGGCGTCGATCACCAAACGGCTGAAATCCGAGCAGATGACCGGGCTGTCCAGCGCCTCGCCCAGGGCCAGGGCCACGCCGCGCGCACCGACATCCCAGGCGATATGGCGGCCCATGTCGGCGGAGGAAATGCCAAGGTCGCCGCCCGCCACATCCTGCGGCACGCGGTTGGAGGCATGGTCGCAGGTCACCAGCCAGCGGCCGGGACGCTCTGCGCCGGTGATGTTGAAGGGGGGCGTCTCAAATTGGGTCATGTCAGGGTTCCTTGCCCCCGCTCTTAGCGAAACCCACCGGGAATGGGAATCTTTGCTGCGCCAAACAGCAGAAATTTGCGGTCCTGCCCGCTATTTCAGCAATTCTTCATCCGATCTTTGCCTAATCTTCACGCCTCTCGGTTTGGTTACGATCCGGCCAGTTGCCCCCACGGGCTAATTGCGCGATAAGACCCCCGGCCCACCGCAACACCGGAACACGACGAAAAGGATCAGGCATGAGACGCCTCCGTAACGTGAAGATCGTGGCCACACTGGGCCCGGCTTCCAGCGACTACGCCACCATCCGCGCTTTGTTCGAGACTGGGGCCGATGTGTTCCGTCTGAACATGAGCCATGGCACCCATGACGACATCCGCGCGCGGCACGTCATCATCCGCAAGGTCGAAGCCGACGTTGGTCGCCCGATCTGCATCCTGGCCGACCTTCAGGGCCCGAAACTGCGCGTCGGCACCTTTGCCAACGGGCACGAGGATCTGGTCGAAGGCGCCAAGTTCCGCATGGACCTTTCGGCGGCCCCCGGCGACGTCCACCGCGTGCAGCTTCCCCATCCGGAGATTTTTGCGGCGCTGGAACCCGGCGCCTCGCTTCTGGTCAATGATGGCAAGATCGCCGTCCGCGTCGATGACTGCGGCAAGGACTTTGCCAATTGCACGGTGACCGTGGGCGGCACCATCTCCAACCGCAAGGGCGTGAACGTGCCCGACGTGGTTCTGCCGATGGCGGCCCTGTCCGAAAAGGACCGCGTCGATCTGGAATTTGCCTGCGAGCTCGGGGTCGACTGGCTCGCCCTCTCCTTCGTGCAGCGCCCCGAGGATGTGATCGAGGCGCGTGGCCTCGCCCGGGGCCGCGCCGCCATCATGGCCAAGATCGAAAAGCCCGCCGCCGTGAAGGCCTATGATGCGATCCTGCAGGTCTCGGACGGCATCATGGTCGCCCGCGGCGACCTTGGCGTCGAACTGCCGGTCTATTCGGTGCCGCCGATCCAGAAACGCCTGATCCGGGGCGCCCGCGCCGCGGCCAAGCCGGTGATCGTGGCGACCCAGATGCTGGAATCGATGATCGAATCGCCGGTCCCGACCCGGGCCGAAGTCTCCGACGTTGCCACCGCCATCTACGAGGGCGCCGATGCGGTGATGCTTTCGGCGGAATCCGCGGCCGGCAAATACCCGCTGGAAGCCGTGGCCACGATGAACAACGTCGCCATCTCGGTCGAAAAGGACCCGACCTACCGTCAGGTCATCGAATCGAGCCGCACCGTCCGGCGCGAGACCATCGCCGATGGCATCGTGGCCGCTTCGCGCGAGATCGCCGAAGCGACCAACATCAAGGCCATCGCCTGCTTCAGCCTGACCGGGACCACGGCGGCGCTGGTGGCGCGGGAACGGCCGCGGGTGCCGATCATCGCGCTCACGCCCCTCATGTCGACCGCGCGCCGCATGGCGCTGACCTGGGGCGCGCATTGCGTCATCACCGAACCGCAGGAGCGTCTGAAGGGGGCCGTCATCGCCGCCATCCGCGCCGCCCGTGGCGAAGGCTTTGCCGAGGTCGAGGATACCATCGTGCTGACCGCCGGGGTGCCCTTCAACGTGAAAGGCACAACCAACGTCCTGCGCGTGGCGCCCTGCGATGAAAGGTTGATTTCGCGGGTCGATCCTGAATAATCGCTGACAGGCGATTGCCGGAGTTTTCTTCGGGGTATTCATGGATACGGATCTGATACTTGTGGTGGGCATCGTCGCAATCGTGCTGGCGGTGCCCACTTTGCTTGCGTCCTGGGTCGATGGCTCGGTTCCGCGCACCGGGTCGCTTCTGGTGCTGCTCGGCGGGGTCCTGATCGCCGTGGCCCTGACCCAGCACGGGCGCGGCTATTCCTTTGCCGAGATGCCCGATCTCTTCATGCGGGTGATCGGGCGGCTTCTGAAGTAGCGGCGTCGGCCCAGCCGGGCGCTTAAAGTGCCGCCAGCGCCTTTCGCCGCCGCAATGCCCCTTGCGTCCCCCCCGCCCTGCCCCTATACGCCAGCCCTCAGACTACCCCCGCACGGCCGGCCCACGTGGCATGCCGAGTCGTGCCTGCAACCACGGAGATGGAAATGCCCAAGATGAAGACCAAGTCGGCGGCCAAGAAGCGTTTCAGCTTCACAGCCAACGGCCATGTGAAAGCCGGCAATGCCGGCAAGCGCCACGGCATGATCAAGCGCACGGCGAAGTTTGTCCGCAACAGCGCCGGGACGATGATCCTGTGTGCTTCGGACGAGAACATCGTCAAAAAGTACATGCCGTATAACCGCTAAGGAGAGATCACATGTCCCGCGTCAAATCCGGCGTCGTCACCCACGCCCGCCACCGCAAGGTGATCGCCAAGGCGGCTGGCTACTACGCCGCCCGCTCCACGAATTTCAAGACCGCGACCCAGGCCGTCGACAAGGCGCAGCAATACGCCACCCGCGACCGCAAGGCCCGCAAGCGTCAGTTCCGCGCCCTGTGGATCGCCCGTATCAACGCCGCCGTGCGTCTGTACGATCCGGCCTTCACCTACTCGCGTCTGATCGATGGTCTGGCCAAGGCCGGCATCACCGTCGACCGCAAGGTCCTGGCCGACCTGGCCGTGCATGAGCCCGAGGCGTTCAACGCCATCGCCGCCCAAGCCAAGGCCGCTCTGCCCGCCGCGGCCTGAGCCTTCCGGCACCGCAATAGAGAAAACCCCGCCAGTGGCGGGGTTTTTTCATGTCCGGGTGCTGCGGTTCAGTCCCCTGCCCCGCGCTAAGCCTTCTGCGCCCGCGCGGCCAGTCGGAAGGCCAGCATCGCCATGCCGCCCACCCCCGCCGTCACCAGGGCCGCCGCCAGCGCCGGGTCCGGCCCCAGCCCCACCGCCGTGGTGCAAAGGGCTGCCACCAGCATCTGGACAAAGCCGTAAAGCCCCGAGGCCGCCCCGGCATATTCCGGCAGGATGTTCATCGCCTGCGAGGTCGCAATCGGGCTGGTCACCCCGGTGGCGAGGCAAAAGAAGAAGACCGGCGCCATGAAGACCGGGGCCGAAAGCGGCACCCAAAGCACGATGGCCAGCAGGGCCAGCCCCGATCCCAGCGTCAGCCAGTTCGCCATCTTCAAGAGCCGGGGCAAGGGCACCTTGCCCACGGTCAGCTTGATGAGGAAATTCCCCAGCGCCACCGCCAGCACCACGAGCGCGAGCCAGGGCCCGACCTCATGCGCCGGACGGTGCAGGTCCTTCTCGAAGATGAAGGGCGCCGCCGTGATCACGCCGTACATCGAGGTCGTGGCACAGGCCCCGCCCAGCACCAGCCAGCGATAGGCGCCGCGCCCCATGAGGGCCTTGATGCCCTCGGTGAAGGTGGAATGGGCGGCGGCTTCGGGCCTCGTCTCGGGGATCAGGAGGAGGACGCTGGCCAGATTGGCCACCCCGATCGCCAGAAGCAGCGGGAAGATCATCCGCCAGCCGGCGAATTGCACCACGAAACCGCCGATCATCGGGGCGAGCGAGGGGCCGACCACCATGATCATCGTCAGCACGGCAAGGCGGCTCGCGATCTCTTCCGGGTTCGACGTGTCGCGCAGGATCGCCCGGCCCAGCACCAGCCCGGCGCAGCCGCCCAGGGCCTGAAACAGCCGCGCCGCGATCAAGAGGTCAAGGCTCGGCGCCAGATAAGCGGCGATCCCGGCGAGGCAGTAAAGGCTCAAGGCCACCAGCAGCACCGGGCGGCGCCCGAAATGGTCGCTGAGCGGGCCATAGAGCAACTGCCCGATCGCCATGCCAAGGATGTAGACGCTGATCGTCATTTCCATCCGCGGCATCGAGGCGGCAAATTCGGTCGCGGCCCCCGGCAAGGCGGGCACGAAGATATGCATGGCGAGCGAGCCGGTCAGCGTCAGCGCGCCGAGGACCCAGACCGGCACGCGCGGCCTTTGGCTTTCGGGCTTGCCGGTGGTGTCGAAATCGGTGGCGGTCATGCGGGGAGGCTTTCGGTTGATGCGGGCAGGCGGGCGAGGATCTGGCCCAGAACCCGTTCGGTGGTGGCAAGATCCTCGGGGGATATGCCGGACAGGGCCGTGCCGCGCACCTCGGCCGCGGCCTTTTGCGCAGCACCCACCACGCCGGCCGCGGCGGGGGTCAGCACGACCCAGCGCACCCTGCGGTCCTGCGGGTCATCCTCGCGCAGCACAAGGCCCTGTGCGGTCAGGGCATCGACCAGCCGCACGACGGAGGAGCGGTCGAGGCCCAGATACTCCGCCAGATCGACCTGCCGGACCGGGCCGACCCTGTTAAGATAGAGAAGCGGCAGCCAGGTCGCCTCGGTCAGCCCGACGGGGGCGAGGCCAAGGTTCACCGCCCGCCGCCAGTTGCGCGAGACATGCTGGATCAGGCGGCCGATATTTTCGCGTGTCTTGTCTGCGGGCATCCGGGTTCCGGCCATGATTGTTTGGACTGCAACCATTGATATGTAAACCATACCACGCTGACAAGCGATCCGGGCCGTTGCATAGCGGCCTTCCCCGGGCATCATGGCTCGCCCTGCCGGAGGGCGCCCGCCCCCGCGCCAAAGGAAAAAGCCCCACCTTGCGGCGGGGCTTTTCTTCGGCTTCCGGTCATTCAGTGGGTTGCGGCGCCAATCCCGTCCAGCGCGGCCACGGCCTCCGGCGGCAGGGTCAGTTCGGCGGCGGCGAGGTTCTCGTGCAGGTGCGCCACCGAAGACGTGCCCGGGATCAGCAGGATGTTCGGCGCGCGCTGTAACAGCCAGGCCAGCGCCACCTGCATCGGCGTCGCGCCAAGCCCCGCCGCCACCTCGGTCAGGATCGCCGATTGCAGGGGCGAGAAGCCGCCCAGCGGGAAGAAGGGCACATAGGCGATGCCCTCTGCCGCCAGCGCGTCGATCAGCGCATCGTCGCCGCGGTGGACGAGGTTGTACTGGTTCTGCACGCAGACCACCTCGGCAATCCGGCGGCCCTCGGCAATCTGGGCCGCGGTGGCATTGCTGAGCCCGATGTGGCGGATCAGGCCCTGGCGCTGCAATTCGGCGAGCGCGGTCATCTGCGGCTCGATCGCGCCTTCTGCGGGGCCGTGGATGTCGAACATCAGGCGCAGGTTGACCACGTCGATCACCTCGACCCCCAGGTTGCGCAGGTTGTCATGGACGGCGGCGACCAGCTGATCGGGGGCAAAGGCGCGGTTCCACGACCCGTCCGCACCGCGCACCGCGCCGATCTTGGTGACCAAAGTCACGCCGTCATAGGGATGCAGCGCCTCGCGGATCAGCCGGTTGGTGACGTGGGGGCCGTAGAAGTCGCTGGTGTCAATGTGATCGACCCCCTGCGCCACCGCCGCGCGCAGGACGGCCAGCGCCGCCGCAGGGTCCTTGGGCGGGCCGAAGACCCCGGGGCCGGCCAGTTGCATCGCGCCATAGCCCATCCGCCGGACCGGGGTCGCACCGAGGGTGAAGCTGCCAGCTTTGCCAATATCCGTCATGTCATCTCTCCTGTTTCCGCTTGGCCCCTGATCTAGACCTCTCGGCACTGTGTGATAAGCTGGGGTAATCAGCACAACCCGTGCGGAGGGGCGCACAATGACCGCCGATCTTGCCGACCTGAACGCCTTCGTGGCGGTGGCGCGCGCCGGAGGCTTTCGCACCGGGGCGCGGGCGGTGGGGCGCAGCGCGTCGAGCCTCTCCGAGGCGGTGCGGCGGCTGGAGGCCGGGCTCGGCGTCCGCCTGCTGAACCGCACCACCCGCAGCATCGCCCTGACCGAGGCCGGAAGCCGCCTGCTGGAACGCCTCGCCCCGGCCCTGACCGAGGTGACGGCGGCGCTGGACGTGGTCAACAGCTTTCGCACCAGCCCGACCGGGACCCTGCGGCTGAACGTGCCCGTGGCCGCCGCAAGGCTGGTTCTGCCGCGGCTGGTGCCGGGCTTTCTGGCCGCCTATCCCGACATCACGCTGGATGTCATCGCCGAGGACGGCTTTGTCGACATCCTGGCCGAGGGCTGCGATGCGGGCATCCGCTATGAGGAGCGTCTGGAACAGGACATGATCGCCGTCCCGATCGGCCCGCGCCTGCAGCGCTTTGCCACCGCGGCCGCGCCCGCCTATCTGGACCGCCGCGGCCGTCCGCAGCATCCGCGCGACCTGCTGTCCCACGCCTGTCTGCGCGGCCGCTTCGCCAGCGGCACCTCGCCGGCCTGGGAGTTCGTGAAGGACGGCGAGGCCCTGCAGATCGAACCCACCGGCCCCCTCGTCGTGCGCCTTGGCGGGGCGGTCGATCTGGCGGTGGAGGCGGCGCTGGCAGGCTCCGGCATCATCACCCTCTTCGAGGACTGGCTGCGCCCCTATTTTGCCAGCGGCGCGCTGGAACCGGTGCTGGAGGACTGGTGGCCCAGCTTCTCGGGCCCATTCCTCTACTACCCCGGGCGCCGCCACCTGCCCGCACCGCTGCGCGCCTTCATCGACTACATCAGCACCGCACGCCCCTGGGCCGCTGCTCCACTTGCATCCCGCGCGCCATCCGGTTAGCACCGTCGCGCATCTGTAGGAGGCGCATATGGACGGGCTCGACACGCTGAAGGCCAAGTATCTGACCGCTGTGGCGGCGGCGTCGGACGAATCCGCGCTGGAAGAGGTGCGGCTGGCCGCCCTTGGCAAGAAGGGCGAGATTTCGGCGCTGATGTCCTCGCTGGGCAAGATGGCGCCCGAGGAGCGCAAGGCCGCCGGCGCCAACCTGAACCTCCTGAAGGACGAGATCGACGCCGCCCTGCGCGCCCGCAAGTCCGGTCTGGCCGATGCGGCGCTGGACGAGCGTCTGCGCTCGGAATGGCTGGATGTCACCCTGCCCGGCCGCCCGCGCCCGCAGGGCACGATTCACCCGGTCTCCCAGGTGATGGAAGAACTGACCGCGATCTTCGGCGACATGGGCTTTGCCGTGGCCGAGGGGCCGCAGGTCGAAAGCGACTGGTATAACTTCGACGCCCTGAACATCCCGCCGGAACACCCCGCCCGGCAGGAGCATGACACTTTCTTCATGGCCCGCGCCGAGGGCGACACGCGCCCGCCGCATGTGCTGCGCACCCATACCTCGCCGGTGCAGATCCGCGCCATGGCCGCCCAGGGCGCGCCGATCCGCGTCATCGCGCCGGGCCGCGTCTACCGGATGGACATGGACCAGACCCATGCGCCGATGTTCCACCAGGTCGAGGGCCTCGCGATCGACCGCAACATCTCGATGGCGAACCTGAAATGGACGCTGGAGGAATTCTGCCGCGCCTTCTTCGAGGTGCCCTCGGTGGAACTGCGCTTCCGCGCCAGCCACTTCCCCTTCACCGAGCCTTCGGCCGAGGTCGATATCCGCTGTTCGTGGAAAGACGGTCAGCTGAAGATCGGCGAGGGCGACAGCTGGCTGGAGATCCTCGGCTCCGGCATGGTCCATCCCAAGGTGCTGACCGCGGCGGGCGTGGACCCGACGCAATGGCAGGGCTTTGCCTTCGGCATGGGCATCGACCGGATCGCCATGCTGAAATACGGCATCCCCGACCTGCGCGCCTTCTTCGAAAGCGACCTGCGCTGGCTGCGGCATTACGGTTTCGCGGCGCTCGACATGCCGGACCTGCCCGGCGGCCTCAGCCGCTGATCCCCAAAAACCTTCGGACGGCAGCGATTTAAGAAGGGTTCGCCCAACCACCAGAGCCTTTACCGGTTCCGGTGGTTGGGTTCAGATGCGACCTTGCATCAGGCACACAAGAACAGTCAGGCCCATGATCAACGCCAGCCTTGCCGGGTGGCGGCGGGGAAGGTCAGCGGGTATGGACAATAAATCATGCATTGCCACAATCTAGCACAGATTCACCGATCAATTATGTTTAAAACAAGGCAATTGCGGCGACAAGCCGTTTCCGATTCCGCAACGCCGTGCCAGAAGGTCCTGCCGGGGCTGCGGCAGAACGGGATCGCGAGGCGGCATTCGGTGGGACCGCTTCCCCTTGGCCCGGCTTTGCGGTAAGTCCCTGCGCGACCGCTCTCACTGACTGCCGACCCGCCCGATCCCGGATATCCGGAATGTTGCAACTGACCTGGGGATTGCCATGAAATTCACCCTGTCCTGGCTCAAGGACCATCTCGACACCACGGCTTCGGTGGACGAGATCACCGAGGCGCTGACCGATCTTGGACTGGAGGTCGAAGAGGTGGTGAACCCGGGCGCCCGGCTGGCGCCCTTCACGCTGGCCAAGATCCTCCACGCCGAAAAGCACCCCGATGCCGACAAGCTGCGCGTCTGCCGGGTGCTGACGGATGAGGGCGAAAAGCAGATCGTCTGCGGCGCCCCCAATGCCCGCGAAGGCATCACGGTGGTCCTCTGCAAGCCGGGCGATTATGTGCCCGGCATCGACGTGACCCTTGGCGTCGGCAAGATCCGCGGTGTGGAAAGCCAAGGCATGATGGCCTCCGAACGCGAGCTGGAGCTGTCGGACGAACACAATGGCATCATCGAGCTGCCCTCGGGCGAGGTCGGCCAGAAGTTCGTCGACTGGCTGGCGGTGAACCGCCCCGGCACCGTCGATCCGATGATCGAGATCAAGATCACCCCCAACCGCCCCGATGCGCTTGGCGTGCGCGGCGTGGCGCGCGATCTGGCCGCGCGCGGTCTGGGCGTGCTGAAACCGCTGGTCGTGACCCCGGTGGCAAGCAGCTTCGCCTCGCCCATCGGTGTGAAGATCGACGCGGCCCTGAAGGTCAAGGGCTGCCCGCATTTCGCCGGTCGCACCATCCGTGGCGTCAGGAATGGCGCCTCGCCCGACTGGCTGCAACAGCGGCTGAAGGCGATCGGGCTGCGGCCGATCTCAGCCCTGGTCGATATCACCAATTACTTCACCTTCGGCCTCAACCGCCCCCTGCACGTCTTCGATGCGGGCAAGGTCAAGGGTGATCTGATCGTGCATCCGGCTGCGGGCGGCGAAGAGTTCCTCGCACTGGATGGCAAGACCTACACCCTGCGCCCCGGGATGATGGCGATTTCCGATGCGGCGGGGGTGGAATCGCTGGCGGGGATCATGGGTGGCGAGGTTTCCGGCTGTTCGGAGGCCACCACCGATGTCTTTCTGGAAAGCGCCTATTGGGACCCGATCACCATCGCCTCGACCGGCCGCGCGCTGAAGATCAACTCGGATGCGCGTTACCGCTTTGAACGCGGCGTCGATCCCGCCTTCACGCTCGACGGGCTGGAGCTTGCGACGCAGATGATCCTCGACCTCTGCGGCGGCGAGGCCTCGGAAGTGGTGCAGGACGGCGCCCCCCTCGACGTGACCCGCGCCTACAAGCTGGACCCGGCGCGTCTGGTCAGCCTTGTGGGCATGGAGATCCCCGAAGAGACCCAGCGCCAGACGCTGGAGGCCCTCGGCTTCGTGCTGAACGGCAATATGGCCACCCCGCCGACCTGGCGCCCCGATGTGCTGGGCGAGGCCGATCTGGTGGAAGAGGTCGCCCGCATCGCCTCCTTGACCAAGCTGCAGGGCCGCCCCCTGCCCCGCGTCAACACCGGCGTGCCGCGCCCGATCCTGACGCCCCTGCAGGTGCGCGAGCGCACCGCGCGGCGGACCATGGCGGCGCTCGGCTACAACGAATGCGTCACCTACAGCTTCATCGACGCCGAGGCCGCGGGCCTCTTCGGCGGCGGGTCCGATGCGGTGCGGATCGAAAACCCGATCTCGTCGGAGATGACCCATCTGCGCCCCGACCTCTTGCCGGGCCTCCTGCGGGCGGCGGCGCGCAACCAGGCGCGCGGCTTCGCCGATCTGGCGCTGTTCGAGGTCGGCCCCGCCTTCTCGGGCGGCGAACCGGGCGAGCAGCAGCTTCTGGCCTCGGGCCTCCTGGTCGGTGCGGTGGCGCCGCGCGACCCCTTTGGCTCGCGCCGTCCGGTGGATGTGTTCGACGCCAAGGCCGATGCCGAGGCGGTTCTGGCCGCCCTCGGCGCGCCTACGCGGGTGCAGATCAGCCGCAAGGTGGCGGGCTGGTGGCACCCCGGCCGCTCCGGCGCGATCGGCCTCGGGCCGAATGTGCTGGCGACCTTCGGCGAGGTGCACCCCCGCGTGCTCTCCGCCATGGGGGTCAAGGGCCCGGCCGTGGCCTATACGATCGCCGTGGCCGCCGTGCCCGCGCCCAAGGTCAAGACCCCGACCCGCCCCGCGCTGGCCCTGTCGGACCTGCAAGCCGTCGACCGCGATTTCGCCTTCGTGGTAGATAGCAAGGTCGAGGCCCTGACTGCCGTCAACGCCGCGATGGGGGCCGAGAAGGGCCTGATCGACAGCGTAAAGGTCTTCGACCAGTTCACCGGCGACAAGGCCGAGGCGCAGATGGGCGCCGGCAAGAAAAGCATCGCCCTCACCGTCCGCCTGCAACCGCGCGACAAGACCCTGACCGATGCCGAAATCGAGGCGGTCTCAGCGAAGATCGTAGACAAGGTCACCAAGGCCACCGGCGGCACCCTGCGCCGCTAAGCCCAGAAGGCGGCGTCCCGGCGCCGCTTTCCTGCCCAAGTGGCGGGCCTACGCCGCCGTCACCCGGTCTATCGGCACAGCGGCGGGGCGCTGCCCCGAGCCCCGGAGTATTTGGCAAGGAGCAAAAGCAGCCTCTTGCCCTTTCATTGGTCCATAAATATCCCCGGGGGTCTGGGGGCAGGCAGCCCCCAGCCGGGGCCGCCGCGCGCCCTCCGGTCAGGACTTGCGGCCAAAGAGGCGCGAGAACCAGCCGCGGGTGCGGTCGCCGGCCTCTTGCACCTCGGCCACCGCGGGGTCGACCATCCGCTCCCAGAACTGCAGCCACATCCGCCGCGCCATAAAGGCGAGGAAGGCCAAGAGGGTCAGGATGATCACGTTGAGCCAGGGGAAAAAGCTCACATCCGGGCCGGACACTTCGGTGATGCGCACGGCATTGGGGAAGATCGACAGCATCGCCCAGCGCCAGCCGTAATGTGTCACCATCACCCATTTCGGCGCGCCGTCCGAGGATTTCAGGTTGGTCGCCACCGCCTGCAGGTTCGAGCTGTCGTATTTGAAATAGGGTGGCCAGATCCAGCCGGTATCCTCGTTGCGGTAGACCATGACCTTGCCATCGGCATAGGCCGCATTGATGAAGCGGATGTCGCGGCTGTCCTTGCCCTCTGCGGTGCCGGTGTCGGGCGAGGCGTAGAAATACCGGTTGGCCCAGCTGACCGTGGTCACCCGGTTATAGGCCTCGGTGATGCGCACCACGTCGTGCTGGGGCAGCGTATAGTCGAGAAACCCGGCGACGATCAGCGCCACAAGCCCCCAGATCGCCCATTTGACCTTGCGCATCAGACCCTCCTCATGTGTGGTTCACGACATAGGCGATCAGGACGATCAACACCACCGGGATCACATAGACCAGCAGGATCAACCGCTTGCGCAGCCCGTGTTCGTATTCCGCCATGCCTGTTGCCACGAAATCCTCGCGCAGGCCGGGATGGCCGCCGGCGTCGAAGTCGTTCTCAAGCGTCTCGCGGCGCACAGAGCGGGAATAGGCCGAGATGATCCAGTAGATCACCGTCAACCCGACAAACCCGCCGATGATGAGTTGCAACATGAAAGCGCCCCCCTGCCCCTAGTCAGCTAGTCCGCTCCGCCCTTTGGTTCAAGGGCCTTGCACGGGCCGAGCCGGCGCGGCACGGTGCCGCGCTGCGGGGTCAGACCGCGATATTGTCGATCAGGCGCACGCCGTCGAGCCAGGCGGCGGCCAGAAGCCGCAGGGGGCGGGTCATATCCTCGGCAGGGGCAAGGCTTTCGGCGTCGCGCAGGGTCAGATATTCGACCGCACTGAAACCCGCTTGCAGAACCGCGGCTTCGGCGCGGGCCAGCGCCTCCTCAGGCAGGGCGCCGGCGCGCAGGTCCTGCGCCGCCTCGCGCATCGCGCGGTGCAGGGCCGGGGCCATTTGCAGGGCAGCAGGCGACAGGCGCTGGTTGCGCGACGACAGGGCGAGGCCGCTCTCCGCCCGCAGCGTGGGGCAGCCCGTGACCTCGACGGTCAGGTTCAGGTCGGCGACCATCCGGCGGATGACCTGCAACTGCTGCCAGTCCTTCTCGCCGAAATAGGCGCGGTCGGCCTGGGTCATGCCGAAGAGCTTGGCGACCACCGTCGCCACGCCGGCGAAATGGCCGGGGCGCAGCGCGCCTTCCAGCGGGTCAGCCACGCCCACGACGCTGACCGTGGTGGCAAAGCCCGGCGGATAGACCACCTCGGGCGGCGGAGCGAAGATCGCATCCACCCCCTCGGGCGCAAGAAGCGCCAGATCGGCCGCCTCGGTGCGGGGGTATTTCGCCAGATCCTCGCTGTTGTTGAACTGTTTCGGGTTCACGAAGATCGTCACGATCACCCGGTCGGAGCCGGCCTTGGCGGCGCGCACCAGGCTCAAATGACCTTCGTGCAGCGCGCCCATGGTGGGCACCACGCCGACGCTTTGGCCTGCAGCCTTCCAGCCGCGCACCACCTGCCGCAGGGCGGCCACGTCACGAAAGGTCGCGATCATCAGGCTTTCCCCGGCAGGACATCGGCAAAGCCATGTTCGGGACCCGGGAAGCGGCGGTTGCGGACATCCTCGGCATAGGCGGCGATCGCCTCGCCCGCCGCCTCGCCAAGGTTGCCGTAACGCTTGACGAATTTCGGGCGGAAGTCGGTGAACATGCCCAGCATGTCATCCACCACCAGAACCTGGCCGTCGCATTGAACGCCCGCGCCGATGCCTATGGTCGGGATCGCAAGCCTTTGAGTGATCCGTGCGGCCAGACCGACCGGCACCTTCTCCAGCACGACCGAGAAGGCACCCGCCGCCTCGATCGCCAGGGCGTCCTGCATGACGCGCTCGGCCTCGTCCGCCCGGCCCACCACCTTGTAACCGCCCAGCGTATTGACCGCCTGCGGGGTCAGGCCGATATGGGCCATCACCGGCACGCCACGCGCCGTCAGAAAGGCGATCGTCTCGGCCATGTGGCTGCCGCCTTCAAGCTTGACCGCAGGCGCGCCGGTTTCCACCATCAGGCGGGCGGCGTTGCGATAGGCCTGCTCCGGGCTTTCCTCGTAGCTGCCGAAGGGCATGTCGATGACCGCCATCGCCCGCTTCAGCCCGCGCACCACGGCGCGGCCGTGCAGGATCATCATCTCCATCGTCACGCCGAGGGTCGAGGGCAGACCATGCAGCACCATGCCGACCGAATCGCCGACCAGCGCCACATCGCAATGCGCATCGACCAGCCGCGCCATCGGCGTGGTATAGGCGGTCAGCACCACCAGAGGGGCCTGGCCTTTGCGGGCGCGGATTTCGGGCGGCAGAACCGACCGCAACTCGCTATGTCCGGTGGACGGGGTCGCGCTCATCTTTCAGGCTCCGCAAGCTTATGTCGCCGCCAATATGGGCATGTTTTCAACGCAGGCGCAAGAAAGCTGCGCCGCATTGCAGCACAGAAAGAGCTTGACCTTGCTGCGGCGCAAAGGCGCATTGGCAGGGCAAGGAGCACGCATGTCACATCTCATCCGTCTGTCCCGCGAAGGGATCACCCCCGAAATCAGCCGTCCCGACCCCGAAAAGGTGATCGAGGGCGATCCCGTCCACACGACCTGGAACCTCGAAGAGCGCGGCGGCCTCTATGCCGGGCTCTGGCATGCCACGCCCGGCACCTGGCGCGTGAGCTACGCCGAATGGGAATATGTGCATATTCTGGAGGGGGTTTCGGTCCTGACCGATGCCGAGGGCAAGGAGACCGTCCTGCAGGCCGGCGACAGTTTCGTCATCCGTCCGGGCTATTCCGGCACCTGGCGCGTGGTCGAGGCGACGCTGAAGGATTATGTGATCCTGGCCTGACGAGGCCGGATCTGAAGGAATGCAGGTCCCGGCCCGAGGGCCGGAACCTGCGAAGGGCTCAGTAGCCGCCGGCGGCTTCGGCCTGCTGGCGGGCGGCCTCGTCGGCAGCGCGGGCCGCGGCGTCATAGGCGGCCAGCGCCGGATTCGCGGCCTCGGCAGCGGCGAGGGCGGCGGCGTCCTTGATCTTCTTGGCCTGATTCTCGGGGGTATCGGGCACGGCGCGGCCATAGGCGTCGTCCATATAGGGACCCTCTGCCGCGAGGCTTTCCTCCTTGGTGCGAACCTTGACCTTGGCGCCCATCTGCACCCGGTCGAAGAGCTCGATCGCATCCTGGTTGAAGAGGCGGATGCAGCCGGCCGAGGTGGCATGCCCGATCGAGTTGTTGTCGACCGTGCCATGGATGCGGAAGTAGGTGTCGCGGCCATTGCGGTAGAGATACATGGCGCGAGCACCCAGCGGGTTGTCGATGCCACCGGCCATGCCGCCGGCATATTCCTTGTAAAGGTCGGGACGGGTGCGCACCATGTTGGCGGTAGGCGTCCAGGACGGCCACTTCTCCTTGCGGCCGATCACACCGGTGCCGCGGAAGGACAGGCCCTCGCGGCCGACGGCGATGCCGTAGCGGGTGGCCATGCCGCCCTCTTCGATGAAGTAGAGCTTGCGGGCGAAGGTATCGACCACGATGGTGCCGGGCGCCTCGTCGCCGCTATAGGCGACTTCGGTCTTCTGGTAGCCATCGACCATCAGACGGGCATCGACGGCGGGGATCTGGAAGCCACCGTCCTCGACCGCCTCATAGCCCGGCAGGACGGACATTTGCGGCGATTGTTCTTCGACGTGCGGTTTTCCACAGGCGGCCAGCAGGGACAGCAGGGCCATGGCAGCGAATTTTGTCATTAGTCTGGTCACGGGTGTATATCCGGTCGGGAATTGGGTCTTTTTCACCAAGCGCCTAACGTCGCGTGAGTCAAGCCCCGGCGCGAATTCAGGCAGAATGGCGCGGAAAACATCCTCACTCCAGCGTTCGTGCAACACTGATCAGCATGATCGGGATACCGTCCCGGATCGGGAACGCCAAACGCGCAACATCCGAAATCAGTTCCTGCTTTTCTGCGTCATAGCGCAAAAGATCCTGGCTGCGCGGGCAGACCAGCGCCTCGAGCATCCGGCGGTCGAAGGCGTTGGCACTGGCCGGGGCCGAGAACGAATCGTCTTCCCTGTCGCTCATTGCACCACCTCGTCCGAGGCGCCGCCGGTCTGCAGCGCAAAGGCGATCAGGGTTTCGAGGACCTGGCGGCGGTCCTTCAGGGTCGCCGCCTCCAGCAGGGCCTGTTTTTCCTCGGGCGCGAAGGGGCAAAGCATGGCCAGCGCGTTGATCAGCAGCTCGTCATCCGCCTCTTTCAGCGTGGCCCAGTCGACGCCCAGGTTGCGCGCCTTCAGGTAGCGTTGCAGCTTGTCCAGAAAGGCCTCGCGCGGGAAAGCCTCATCCACATCGGTGCCCGAAAGGTCTTCGGTGAAGCCCGACCAGTCGACCGAACAGCGCCGGTAGGGCACGAAACCGGTGATCTCCTCGACCACGCGAAAGCGGGCGACGCCCGACAGGGTGATCAGCATCCGCCCGTCATCGGTTTCCGAAAACGAGGTGATGCGCCCGGCGCAGCCGACCGCGGCCAGGGCCTGTGCCCCCTCCGGGCCGCCGCGCGGCTGGATCATGCCGATCATCCTGCGGTCGGACTTCAGGCAATCCTCGACCATCGCCAGATAGCGCGGCTCGAAGATATGCAGCGGCAGCCGCGACCGGGGCAGAAGGATCGCCCCGGGCAGCGGAAAGACGGCGAGCGTCTCGGGCAGGGTTGCAAGATTCATCATGTCCGAAACCTAGCGCGCATTTCTGCGATGACAAATGCCCGGGACGCCGCCAAGGCGCCCTCAGACGAAGATCATCGAGGACAGGCGGCGCCGGCCTTTCAGGACCACCGGGTCCTGCGGTTTCAGCGCGCCGAAGATGGTGAAGAGCTGGGCCTTGGCGGCGCCGTCGTTCCACTCGCGGTCCAGCTTGAAGAGGTCGAGAAGCATGTCCACCGCCTCTTCCACCTTGCCCTCGGCATGAAGGGCGGTGGCCAGGTCGAACATGATCTGGCGGTTGCCCGGATCGCGGGAGAGGGCGGCGCGCAGCTCTTCCTCGGGGCCGGCCTTGGCGGCCTGCCGGGCCAGCGCGATCTGCGCCTTGGCCGCCGTCACCTCGGGCGAGGCGGCGATCTTGGCGGGGGCGGCGGCGGCCAGCGCCTCGGCTTGGTCAAGATCACCGAGCGCCAGCTGCGCGCGGATCAACCCGCCATAGGCGCCGGCATTTTCCGGCTCTTCGGCGAGGATGGCGGCAAAGGTTTCGGCGGCATCGGCGGCGGCGCCCTCGGTCAGCATCTGTTCGGCGGCCTCAAGCGCCTCGGCCAGGCCGCCATCGGCGGTGCCGGCCATCGCGGTCAGGTTGTCGATGAACTTCTTGATCTCGCTGCCCGGGACCGCGCCCTGGAACCCGTCCACCGGCTGGCCCTGCCAGAAGGCATAGACCGTCGGGATCGACTGGATGCGCAGCTGGCCCGCAAGGCCCTGCGCCTTGTCGACATCGATCTTGACCATCTTGACCGCGCCCTTGGCCGCGATCACCGCCGCCTCCAGCGCCGGGCCGAGTGTCTTGCAGGGCCCGCACCACGGCGCCCAGAAGTCCACGATGACCGGGACGGTCCGCGACTGCTCGATCACGTCCTTCATGAAGCCGGCTTCGCTGCCCTCGATGATCAGGTCGGCGGCATGCGCGCCCTTGGGGGCGGGAGTGGGATTGGCAATTCCGAACATGGCATCCTCATGCGGCTGAAACTTTTCTCCTATATGCGGCAGGGGGGGCCAAACGCCAAGGGGGGGCCGGAGCGGGGCGCGATAAAGTCCTTGGCAAAAAGCCGGGCATTCGCGCAAATGGGGCCATGCAAGTTGACGTGACCGCCCTGCCCGATCCCGATGTGCCGCAGCGATGCGCAGGCCTGCCGATGCCAGATTGCGCCTTGGCCGCGCCCCGGAGGACGCCGCTCGCCTCCGGCCAGTGCGGCCCTTCTGGCCGGACCGGCGTCTGAGATGACGGTAAGGCAGAGGCAGGCCCCATGCTGACCGCGCATCTTCCCTCGGGCTATCTGCTGGCCCGCACCGCCGAGCGGGGCCGGCGCCCGGTGCCCGGCCTTCTGACCGCCGCCCTCGTCGGCGCCGTGCTGCCCGACCTCGACCTTGTGTGGTTTCACTTCGTCGACCATGCCAGTGTCCACCATCACCGCTATTGGCCGCATATCCCGCTGGTCTGGCTTGGCATCGCCCTCGTGACGCTGTCGGTGCTGTGGCGCGGCCCTTTCAGGGCGACGGCGCTGGTGTTCTTTGCGGCCATCTTCCTGCACCTGGTGCTTGACACGCTGGCGGGCGGCATCCTCTGGCTCTGGCCCTTCGACACCTCGCTTCTGTCACTGGTCACCATCCCGCCGACCCGGTCGAACTGGGTCCTGTCCTTTGTCTTTCACTGGACCTTTCTGCTGGAGATCGCGATCTGGCTGGTGGCTCTGGTTCTCTGGTTGAGTCGGGGGCGCTGATGCAGGATCTGTTCTACATCGCCAGCAAGACGCTGGGCATGGCGGCACGGGCGGAAAGCTGGCTGTTGCTGGCGATGGCGCTGGCGCTGCTGGCGCTGTGGCGCGGGCGGGCACGGCAGGCCGGGGTCTGGCTGGGGCTGGCTTTTGGCGCCATGCTGCTCCTGACCGCCTTTCCCCTGGGCGATCTGCTGATCTTCCCCCTCGAAAGCCGCTATCCCGCTGAGCCGCCAGTGGAAAAGGTCGATGACATCATCGTCCTCGGCGGGCTGGAGGATGTCGGCCCCTACCGCCGCTGGGGCGGGATCGAGACCAACGAGGCGGCCGAGCGGCTGATCGCCGGCGCCCTGTTGGCCAAGCGCTTTCCGCAGGCGCGGCTGGTCTTCACCGGGGCCGCGGCCTCGCTGACCGGGGATGCCGCCCCCCAGGACCCGTCGCAGATGGTCTATGACGCCTGGGTCGCCCTTGGCGTCGATCCGATGCGGATCGTGTTGGAACAGGCCTCGCGCACCACGTCCGAGAACGCGCGGATGACCCGCGACATGATCAAGCCGCAGCCCGGGCAGGTGCATCTTCTGGTCACCTCGGCCTTCCACATGCCGCGTTCGATGGAGAGTTTCACCCGCAATGGCTGGACCGGGCTTGTCGCCTGGCCGGTGGATTACCGGTCCTCCTGGCGCTGGGGCACCGGCTTTGCCGGCAGCGGGCTGGAGCGCCCGCGCTGGCAGCTGGATCACAACCTGACCGTGCTGGATGTGGCGCTGAAGGAATACCTCGGGCTTCTGGTCTACCGGATCGCCGGGAAATAGCCCGCGCCGCCCCTAGTGCAGCCAGACCGACAGCAGGACCAGACCGGCCAGGAGACCCGCGCTGACCACCGCAAAGCGCGGCAGTGCCCAGATCGGAGGGTCGGGGTCATCGACCATCAAGTAAGCGCTGGCCAGACCCGACCGCGCCCCGGTCCGGCGCGCGGGCATCACGAGAGCCCCGGCGAGCAGCCCCAGCCCCAGCAGCGCCAGCAAGGGCCAGAGCGGCCCAAGCTGCACCACCGTGCCGACCGTGGCGCGCTGCATGAGGCCGAACTGGCTGCTCCGCTGCCTTTGGGCCAGCCGGGCGGCAATCTCGGCCGCGGCGAGGTCCTGGCGGATCAGGGCATATTGATCCTCCAGCAGCATGAGGCGCCGCGCCAGATCCGGCGCTGGCTGATCCGGGGTCGCCTGATCCGGAGCCGCCTGATCCGGGGCTGCGGGCGCCACCTCTGAGCGCAGGGCCGCGACCTCTTGCCAAAGCCGCGCCTCCTCGCCCCGGTAGAACAGGAGAAGGTCATGGCCGGGGTCCAGAAGCCCGCCCTGCCCCAGGTCCAGAACCTGCAGCGCCAGATCATTGGCGATGCGCACCGCCAGATCCGGCGTGCCCAGCCTTACCGAGATCACGATGCCGGACACCTTCGGCCCAAGGCCAAGCGTCGCCCCCGCCGCCGAGGTCAGGGGATGGAAGGACACCGCCTGCAAGAGATCGGCCGCCGCCGCCTCGCCCGTCAGACCATGCCGCTGCGCCATGGCGATCAGCGCGTCACGCGACAGAAGGCTTGCGTCCAGCGTCGCAAGGATCGCGGGCACGGTGGGCTCCTCCGGCGTGGCGTCCTGCCGGACCTGCACCACCGCCTGCGCCTCGTAACTCGGACCGCTGCTCTGGGCGAGGAAGGCCGACAGCAGCGCGCTCAGCAGAAGGATCGCGCCCATCACCCAGAACGGACCCCGCAGGCCCGACCAGCGCCAGGGGGCGTTGCGCCAGGTAAAACTGCGCCGGAACGAGCGCCGCAGGACAGGGTTCTGCGCTGTCGGGCCCATCGGCCCCCGGCCTGCGCGATCCTGTCCGTCCTGTTCCATCCGCCCCTCGCGATGCCCGGCCCGAGGGCGGGCCGGTCAGGCCACAGGCCTAGAAAGGGAATGGGGCAGCAAGATGGAGCGTTTCAGGCGGCGACCGGCCGGCGGATCTTCTCTGCCGCCTCGACGACCAGCGGGCGCAGGCCCTGACCGCCGGCATCCAGCACCTCGAACAGGTGCTTGCGCATCCGCGGCTCCCAGAAGTCGTTGATATGGCTGGCAAGACCGGCCAGACCCTCGTCATGGGGCTTGGATTCCATGAACTTGGCGATCTGGTTGGCCATGTAGATCAGCTTGGCATGGGCATCATGCGACATCGGACTCTCCTGCGGCGGGGCCGGTTATCAAGCGGCTTTCATGGGTGAATAGGTCAAAGCGGTCGGGGCGGGCGAGCGCGATCAGGGTGATCCCTGCCGCCTCGGCCATGGCAACCGCATGGGCAGTCGGGGCAGAGACCGCGATCAGCACCGGCACGCCGAGGGCTGCGACCTTCTGCACCATGTCGATCGACACGCGCGAGGTCAGCACGATGGCCCCGGCGGGCGGCGTCCCGGCCCGCAGCATCGCCCCGGCGAGTTTGTCGAGCGCGTTGTGCCGGCCCACATCCTCGCGCGCGGCCAGAAGCCTGCCGTTCCAGAACCCTGCCGCATGGACGGCATGGGTGATGTCATGCAGGGGCTGCGCGCCCGGCAGGGCGGCAATCGCCGCCTGCACCTGCGCCGGGGTGATCTGGAACCGCGCCGTCACCGGGGGCAGCGCACGGACCGCCTCTTCCAGCGAGTCGATGCCGCAAAGGCCGCAGCCCACCGGCCCCGCCATGGTGCGGCGACGCTTGGCAAGCCGCGCCTCGGCCTCGGGCTTGACCCAGATCTGCAGATCGATGCCCTTGGGCGTCTCGACCGCCTCGACCGAGTCGATCTCCTCGGGCCTTGCCAGACCTTCGGTCAGCGCGAAACCATAGGCGAAGTCCGTCAGATCGGCAGGCGTCGCCATCATCACGGCCTGGGTGGAGCCGTTGAAGGACAGGGCCACCGCCACCTCCTCGGGCAGCACGCGGCTGCCGGGGGACGGCGCGCCGGACCCGAAGGCCAGGCGCGGCAGGGGGCGGTGGGTTTGCATCACGCCCCCGCCTTCACTCGGCCGCCGGCAGGATGCGGCGCGACAGGGTGGCCTGGGCGTTGTACTCCTGCTGCCACTCGGTCGGGCCGTTGGAGGAGCCGACCTGCACCGCCGTCACCTTGTATTCCGGGCAGTTGGTCGCCCAGTCGGAATAGTCGGTGGTGATCACGTTGGCCTGGGTGTCGGGGTGGTGGAAGGTGGTATAGACCACACCCGGCAGCACACGGTCGGTGATCTGGGCATGGAGCGTGGTTTCGCCCGAACGGCTTGCCAGCTTGACCCAGTCGCCATCCTTGATGCCGCGCACTTCGGCGTCGGAGGGGTGGATTTCCAGCACATCCTCGGCATGCCAGACCACGTTCTGGGTGCGCCGGGTCTGCGCGCCCACATTGTACTGGCTCAGGATCCGCCCGGTGGTCAGCAGAAGCGGGAAGCGCGGGCCGGTGCGTTCATCGGTCGCCACATATTCGGTGTTGATGAACTTGCCCTTGCCGCGCACGAAACCGTCGACATGCATCAAGGGCGTGCCTTCCGGCGCCTTCTCGTTGCAGGGCCACTGGATCGAGCCCATCGTCTCCAGCTTCTCGTAAGTCACCCCGGCGAAAGACGGCGTGGTCAGCGCGATCTCGTCCATGATCTGGCTCGGGTGGGTATAGGTCCACTGCGCCCCCATCGCATTGGCGAACATCTGCGTCACTTCCCAGTCGCCATAGCCATTGCGCGGCGCCATGACCTTGCGGACCATGTTGATGCGACGCTCGGCGTTGGTGAAGGTGCCGTCCTTTTCGAGGAAGGTCGAGCCGGGCAGGAAGACATGCGCGTAATTCGCCGTCTCGTTCAGGAAGAGGTCGTGGACGATCACGCAATCCATCGCGGCCAGACCGGCGGCGACATGCTTGGTGTCGGGGTCGGATTGCAGGATATCCTCGCCCTGGCAGTAGAGGCCCTTGAAGGTGCCCTCCACCGCCGCATCCAGCATGTTGGGGATGCGCAGGCCGGGTTCCGAGTCGATCTGGACGCCCCAGACCTTCTGGAAGATGTCGCGCACCGCCTCGCCCTTCACATGGCGGTAGCCGGGCAGTTCGTGCGGGAAAGACCCCATGTCGCAGGAACCCTGCACGTTGTTCTGCCCGCGCAGCGGGTTCACGCCCACGCCCGGACGGCCGACATTGCCGGTCATCATCGCGAGGTTGGCAATGCCGATCACGGTGGTCGAACCTTGGGAGTGTTCCGTCACCCCCAGCCCGTAATAGATCGAGCCGTTGCCGCCCTTGGCATAAAGCCGGGCCGCCGCACGCACCTCTTCCGCCGGAACGCCGGTCAGCATCTGCACCGCTTCGGGGGAGTTCTGCGGCTGGCTGATGAACTCGGCATAGTCCTGGAATTCATCCCAGTCGCAGCGGTTGCGGATGAAGTCCTCGTCGAACAGACCCTCGGTCACGATCACATGCGCCAGCGCGGTCACGATGGCCACGTTGGTGCCCGGCGTCAGGGCCAAGTGATGCGCCGCCTTGATATGCGGGCTTTCGACCATCTCGGTCCGGCGCGGGTCGATGACGATCAGCTTGGCGCCCTGGCGCAGCCGCTTCTTCAGGCGGCTCGCAAAGACCGGGTGGCCCGAGGCCGGGTTGGCGCCGATGACGATGGCCACATCGGTTTCTTCCACCGAGTCAAAGTCTTGCGTCCCGGCCGAGGTGCCGAGCGTCTGGCCCAGACCATAGCCCGTGGGCGAATGGCAGACCCGGGCGCAGGTGTCGGTGTTGTTGTTCATGAAGACCGCGCGGGTCAGCTTCTGCACCAGATAGGCTTCCTCGTTGGTGCAGCGCGAGGAGGTGATCACCCCCACCGAATGCCGGCCATGTTCGGCGATGATGCCCTTCATCCGGTTGGCGGCGAATTCCATGGCCTCGGGCCAGGAGACCTCTTTCCACGGATCGTTGATGCTGTCGCGGATCATCGGATTGAGGATGCGGTCCTTGTGGGAGGCATAGCCATAGGCAAACCGCCCCTTGACGCAAGAATGCCCGCGGTTGGCCTTGCCGTTCTTGTAAGGCGTCATCCGCACCAGTTCATCGCCGCGCATCTCGGCCTTGAAGGAACAACCAACCCCGCAATAGGCGCAGGTGGTGATCACCGATTTGGTCGGCGTGCCCAGTTCGATGACCGACTTCTCCTGCAGGGTCGCGGTCGGGCAGGCCGCCACGCAGGCGCCGCAGGACACGCAGTCCGAGGACAGGAAGTCATCCCCCTTCATCCCGGCGCTGACGCGGCTGTCAAAGCCGCGGCCCGAGATGGTCAGCGCGAAGGTGCCCTGCACCTCCTCACACGCCCGCACGCAGCGCGAGCAGACGATGCATTTCTGCGGGTCATAGCTGAAATAGGGATTGCTGTCGTCGCGCGGGATATACTGCGGATTGGCCTTGCCCGAGGTGTCCTTGGCGCGGAAGTGCGTATCCACCGCCTCATAGCGCACATCGCGCAGGCCGACGACGCCCGCCATATCCTGCAATTCGCAATCGCCATTGGCCGAACAGGTCAGGCAATCCAGCGGGTGGTCCGAGATGTAAAGCTCCATCACCCCCTTGCGCAGCTTGGCCAGCTTGGCGTTCTGGGTATGGACCTTGAGGCCGGCAGCGACCGGCGTGGTGCAGGAGGCCGGGGTGCCGTTGCGGCCCTCGATCTCGACCAGGCACAGACGGCAGGAACCGAAGGCATCGACCGAGTCGGTGGCGCAAAGCTTCGGCACCTTGATGCCCGCCTCCGCCGCCGCCCGCATGATCGAGGTGCCTTCCGGCACCGTCACGTCAAAGCCGTCGATGGTCAGGCTGACCATCCGCTTGGATTTCGCCGCCGGGGTGCCGAAATCTTGATCCGGGATGATGAAATCTTTCATTCGGCGGCCTCCTTCATGCGGGAAAAGTCGTCAGGGAAGTGGGTGAGTGCGGACAGGACCGGATAGGGCGTGAAGCCGCCGAGCGCACAAAGTGAGCCGGCCTTCATCGTGGCGCAGAGGTCTTCCAGCAGCGGGATGGCCGCGGCATCGCCCTTGGCGATCCGGTCCACCGTTTCGACACCGCGCACCGCGCCAATCCGGCAGGGCGTGCATTTGCCGCAGGATTCGATGGCGCAGAACTCCATCGCGAAACGGGCCTGTTTCAGCATGTCGGCGCTGTCGTCGAAGACGGTCAGCCCGGCATGGCCGATCAGACCATCGGCCCCGGCAAATTCCTCGTAGCCAAAGGGCGTGTGGAACAGTTCGCGCGGGAAATAGGCGCCGAGCGGCCCGCCGACCTGCACCGCCTTGACCGGTCGGCCCGAGGCCGTGCCGCCCGCGATGCCATCGACGATCTGGCCGAGGGTCACGCCAAAGGCGATCTCGTAAAGCCCGCCATGTTTGACATTGCCCGCGATCTGCAAGGGGATCGTGCCGCGCGACCGGCCCAGACCGAAGGCCTTGTAATGCTCGGCCCCCTTCTCGAAGATCACCGGCACCGAGGCGAGCGAGATCACGTTGTTGACCACGGTGGGCTTGCCCATGAAGCCCTGCAGCGCCGGCAGCGGCGGCTTGGCACGCACCACGCCGCGCTTGCCTTCAAGCGAGTTCAACAGGCTGGTTTCCTCGCCGCAGACATAGGCCCCGGCGCCGACCCGCACCTCCATGTCGAAGATCTGGCCCGAGCCGAGGACATTGCCCAGAACCCCCGCCTCACGCGCGATCTGGATGGCGTCCTGCATGACGCGGATCGCCACCGGGTATTCCGAGCGGATATAGACATAGCCCTGGGTCGCGCCACAAGCGAGGCCGGCAATCGCCATGCCCTCGATCAGGGTGAAGGGGTCGCCCTCCATCAGCATCCGGTCGGCGAAGGTGGCGCTGTCACCCTCATCGGCGTTGCAGACGATGTATTTGCGGTCGGCGACGGCTTCCGAGACGGTCTTCCACTTGATGCCGGTCGGGAAACCCGCGCCGCCCCTGCCCCGCAGGCCGGAATTGGTCACTTCGGCCACCATCGCGGCCTTGTCCAAGGTCAGCGCCCGCTTGAGGCCGGTCAGGCCGCCGAGGGCCTTGTATTCGTCCAGGTTATGCGGGTCGATCACGCCGACGCGGGCAAAGGTCAGCCGGGTCTGCGCCTTCATCCAGGGCAGATGCTCGGTCAGGCCCAGGGCCTTGGGATGTTCGGCCAGATCGCCGAACAGCGCCGGTACATCGGACAGCTCCATCGGCCCGAAGGCGAGGCGGCCTTCCGGGGTTTCGACCTCGACGAGGGGTTCCAGCCAGACCATGCCCCGGCTGCCATTGCGCACCAGGGTGACGGTGACGCCCCGCGCCTGGGCATGTTTCTGGATCGCATGGGCAATCTCATCCGCGCCCAAAGCCACGGCAGCCGAATCGAGCGGCAGGTAAATCTTCATTTCAGCTCCTCCAGCGCGCGGTCCAGCTTGGCCGCATCCAGCCGCCCGACCAGCTTGCCGTCGATCAAGGCCGCCGGCCCGCAGGCGCAAAGACCCAGGCAGAAGACCGGCTCCAGCGTCACCGCACCATTCTTCGAGGTCTCGTGCCAGTCGAGCCCGAGTTTCCCCCTGGCATGGGCCGCCAGATCATCCGCGCCCACCGCCTGACAAGCCTCCGCCCGGCACAGCTTGACCACATGCCGCCCCGCCGGCGCCTCGCGGAAATCGTGGTAGAAGCTCATCACCCCATGCACTTCGGCGCGGCTGATGTTCATCGCCAGCGCCACCGTGGGAAGAACCTCCTGCGGCACATGGCCGAATTCCTCCTGGATGGCATGCAGGATCGGCAGCAAGGCCCCCTCCATCCCGTGATGGCGGGCGAGGATCTCCTCAACCCGTGCAATCGTGCTGGCGGTATCAAGCATCAGAGGCGCCTCCCATGGTCCGCGCCCGGTCTACGCCAGTTGATCGCGAAATCAATATCAGAGTATCGTGGATCAATAGATAAAACCTATCAAACCCTTTGCACTCTGCGCAAATACTCGCAGGGGGGTCTGGGGGCGGCGGCAGCCCCCCCAGCCGGGTCCGCGGAGCGCGCCCCGGGCCAGGGCTAACGATGCCGCGTCCCGAATTTCACCGCCTCGTCGACCAAAGCCGCCAGAACCGGGGTCTGCACATCGCGGCGCGGGGTGATCAGGCCCACGACATGTTCTGCCTCGGGCTGCACCAGCGGGATCGAGCGCAGCCGCGCATCCTGGAACATCTGCGCCAGCCGCATCGGCACCACGCTCGCCCATTGCCCGGACCGCACATGCGCGATCAGCGCGATGGTGGAATTGCTCTCCACCGTTGGCTGCACCCGCACCCCGGCCTCGGCCAGAAGCTGGTTGACGATGCGGCGGTTCTGCATGTCGGCGGTCAGAAGGCACAGGGGTTCGCCCGCAGCCTCGGCCCAGGTCACGCTGTCATGGTCGGCAAAGGCCGATCCGGCAAGGCAGAGAAAGCGGTAATATTCCAGGTACAGGGGCACCTGCGCCACCCGGCCCAAGGGTTCATTGTCCAGATAGGTGATCCCGGCATCGAGCTCGAGGCTTTCGATCCCCGACAGGATCTCGGCCGAGGTGCGCGACAGGATGGTCACCCGCACATTGGGGTGGCGCCGCGTGAAAGGCGCCGTCAGGTCCGCCACCATCGGCAGGGCGGTCGGGATCACCCCCAGCCGCACCACGCCCGACAGCCCGGCATGGACCGAGCGCATCTCGTCCTTCATCGCCCGCACATCACCGGTGATCCGCCGCGCCCAGTCGAGCACGCTCTGCCCTTCCGGCGTCAGGCCCTGAAACCGCGAACCGCGATAGACCAGTTGCACGCCCAGCTGATCCTCCAGCTGGCGGATGGCGGAGGAGAGCGAAGGTTGCGTCACCCCGCAGACCTCCGCCGCCCGGCCGAAGTGGCGTTCGGCGGCGAGGGCGATGAACATTTCCAGCTTGTCGATCATGTGAGCATCCTCGCCCCAATCCGCCCTTGCCCGCAAGGGTGAAGCGCCTTACCTCCTAGACATGCGCAATCTGATCCCCTTCCTGAAGAAGCCCCCCCGCGTGCCGGTGATCCGGCTGTCGGGCACCATCTCCTCCTCCAGCCGGGGGTTGAACGATGCTTCCATGGCCCCCCTGATCGAAAAGGCCTTTCGGTCGAAACCCGCGGCGGTGGCGCTGGTGATCAACTCGCCCGGCGGCTCGCCGGTGCAGTCCAGCCTGATCGCCGCCCGCATCCGCAGGCTTTCGGCCGAAAAGAACGTGCCGGTCCATGCCTTTGTCGAGGATATGGCGGCCTCGGGCGGCTATTGGCTGGCCTGTGCCGGCGATCAGATCTGGGTCGATGACAGTTCGATCCTCGGCTCCATCGGCGTGATCTTCGCCTCTTTCGGCTTCCCCGAGCTGATGGCCCGGCAGGGCATCGAACGCCGCGTCGTGACGGCGGGCAAATCCAAAAGCTTCGCCGATCCTTTCCTGCCGCAGAAACCCGAGGATGTGGAGCGGTTGAAGGCCCTGCAGAACCCGATCCATCAGGCCTTCATCGCCCATGTGAAGGCGCGGCGCGGCGCGCGGCTGGCGGATCAGGACCTCTTCAACGCCGATATCTGGGTCGGCCAGAAGGCGGTCGATCTGGGCTTGGCGGATGGCGTGGCGCATCTGGTGCCGAAGCTGAAAGAGCTTTATGGCGAGAAGGTCCGCCTGCAACCCCTGGGCCAGAAGCGCGGGCTCCTCAGCCGTTTCGGCCTCACGATCGCCGAAGACATGCTGATGACGGTCGAAGAGCGCCTGATGCGGGCGCATTACGGGATGTGAGATGATCAAGATCGTCGTCGTCTTTCTGATGCTGCTGCTCATCGTCTCGATGATCGGCAATCTGGTGACCAAATTCCTCAATCCCCCGGCGGATCCGCCCAAGGTCCAGACCAAGGCCAAATGCGCCCACTGTGGCCGCACGGTGATCGGCACCGCCCCCTGCATCTGCGGGAAAGGCTGATGCGGGCGCTGGTCACCGGCGGGGCCAAGAGGATTGGCCGCGAGATTGCCCTCTACCTCGCGCGGCGCGGGGCGGATGTGGCGGTGCATTATTCCACCTCGCAGGAGGAAGCCGAGGCGACCGCCGCCGAGATCCGTGCCCTGGGGCGCAAGGCCGTGCTCTTGCAGGCCGATCTTCTGGACGAGGAGGCGGTGCAGGCCCTGGTCCCCGCCGCGGTCGCGGGCTTGGGCGGGCCGCTGACGGTGCTGGTCAACAACGCCTCGATCTTCGAATATGACAATATCCGCAGCGCCACCCGCAAAAGCTGGGACCGCGCCATCGGGTCGAACCTGCGGGCGCCCTTCGTGCTGACCCAGGCCTTTGCCGCCCAGGCACCGCAGGCCCTGCTCGATGCCGCGGGCGAGCCTCTGGCCCAGGCCATGATCCTCAACATGATCGACCAGCGTGTCTGGAAGCTGACGCCCGAGTTCATGTCCTATACCATCGCAAAGATGGGGCTCTGGGCGCTGACCCAGACCTCGGCCCAGGCGCTGGCCCCGCATGTGCGGGTCAATGCCATCGGCCCTGGTCCCACGATGCAGGGCACGCGGCAGACCGAAAGCCACTTCGCCCGCCAGCGCGAGGCCACCATTCTGAAGCGTGGCGCAGGCCCCGCCGATATCGTGGCAGCGCTTGGATTCTTCCTCGACTCGCCCGCCGTCACCGGCCAGCTGATCGCCGTCGACGGCGGCCAGCATCTGGCCTGGGCGACCCCCGATGTGATCGGCGTGGAGTAAGAAAAATTCGCGGGTGCGGCGACTTGTCCACTTTGGCACGCGCCTTCACAAATCAGTCACGAATTCTTTATGTTTATCAGGGATTTGCTCGGGACTCAAAATTGTTTCGCGTGATTTCAACACGTTACAAAACCGCCTCTTTTTTAATCAACTCTGCGAAAGGGGCAGATTTCAAGGGAAAATCCGCGCTTCTGAAAAGTTCTCCATAAACTTATCCACAGAAACGGTGGACTTCTTTTCCCTTGCCCCAACCGCCATATCATTGCAGCCAAGACCCGAGCCAAAGCAGAATCGAAAGCGAAAGCGCGCAAGTGACCGACGAGATCCAAACCGGCCAGGAGGTGATCCAGGCCTACCTCAAGACCCTGGACAATTCGCCCGGCGTTTACCGGATGCTGAACACCAAGGGCGAGGTGCTGTACGTCGGCAAGGCGCGCAACCTCAAGGCGCGGGTGTCGAATTATGCGCGGGGTTCGGGCCATTCGGCGCGGATCGCCCGGATGATCTTCGAGACCGCCGCGATGATGTTCCTGACCACGCGGACCGAGACCGAGGCGCTGCTGCTTGAACAGAACCTGATCAAGCAATTGAAGCCGCGCTACAACGTGCTGTTGCGCGACGACAAGAGCTTTCCCAACATCCTGATCGGCAAGGAACATCCCTTCCCCCAGATCAAGAAGCACCGCGGCAAGAAGACCGAGAAGGGCAGCTATTTCGGCCCCTTCGCCAGCGCGGGCGCGGTCACCCGCACGCTGAACCAGCTGCAGAAGGTCTTCCTTCTGCGCAACTGCACCGACAGCATGTTCGAAGGCCGCACCCGCCCCTGCCTGCAATACCAGATCAAGCGCTGCTCGGCCCCCTGCGTCGGCAAGGTGGACGAGGCGAGCTATGGCGCGCTGGTCGCCGATGCCGAACTGTTCCTGCAAGGCAAGACCACCACCGTGCAATCCGACCTCGCCACCCAGATGCAGGCGGCGTCCGAAGCGATGGAGTTCGAACGTGCCGCAGCGCTCCGCGACCGGATCAAGGCGCTGACCCAGATCCAGTCGGCGCAAGGCATCAACCCGAAGGGCGTGGCCGAGGCGGATGTCGTGGCGCTCCACCTCGAACATGGCCAGGCCTGCGTGCAGGTCTTCTTCATCCGCGCCCATCAAAGCTGGGGCAACCGCGACTTCTACCCCAAGACCGGGGCGGGCGCGGAAGAGCCCGAGATCATGGAAGCCTTCGTCGCCCAGTTCTACGACGACAAGGAACCGCCGCCCCTGGTCCTCCTCTCCCATCCGGTCGAAAACCCCGACCTTCTGGGCCAGCTTCTGTCCGAACGCGCCGGGCGCAAGGTCGAAATCGCCGTGCCGCAGCGGGGCGAGAAGGCCGAACTGATGGAAAACGCCGCCCGCAACGCCCGCGAAAGCCTCGCGCGGCGGATGTCGGAAAGTTCGACCCAGAACAAGCTGCTGCAGGGCCTCGCCGATGCCTTCGACCTCGACGGCCCGCCGAAGCGGATCGAGGTCTATGACAACGCCCATATCCAGGGATCGGATGCCGTGGGCGGCATGATCGTGGCCGGGGCGGAGGGGTTCCTCAAAAGCCAGTACCGCAAGTTCAACATCAAATCCGCCGCCGGGGCCAATTCCGACGACTTCGGCATGATGCGCGAGGTGATGACGCGGCGCTTCGAACGGCTGTTGAAGGAAGACCCCGAACGCAAATCCGACGCCTGGCCCGACCTTCTGCTGATTGACGGCGGCGCGGGGCAGGTCTCGGCCGTGGCGGGCATCCTGTCGGAACTGGGGGTGGATGACATCGCGATGGTGGGTGTCGCCAAGGGCATCGACCGCGACGCCGGCAAGGAAGAGTTCTACCGCACCGGCCAGCCCGTCATGGCCCTGCCGCGCAATGACCCGGTCCTCTACTTCATCCAGCGCCTGCGCGACGAGGCGCACCGCTGGGCCAATGGCGCGCATCGGGCGAAACGGGCCAAGCAGGTGTCGATCACGCCCCTCGATGACATTCCGGGCGTGGGCGCCACGCGCAAGCGCGCGCTTCTGGCGCATTTCGGTTCCGCCAAGGCGGTGGCCCGCGCCGCCCTGCCCGACCTGATGGCGGTCAACGGCATTTCGGCGGCGATGGCCGAGGGGATCTACAACTTCTTCCACGCCAAGGGGTAACCGCCAATCGTCGCAAAACCGTCACGCAACTGTGTTTGACCCCCAGTGAACCGCCCCGTCGCACCCTTGGAGGCCCGCATGGCACTGATGTCCGAAGAACCCGCGCAGGATTGGCTGGCCGAAGAACTGGCCGATGCCCTGGTCGAAGACCTCGAGCTGGAGATGGAGGACGCCGCCCTTTCCCGCGAGATCGCCCGCATCTACAAGGACCGCCACCCGGACGCCTTGGACAACAAGACCTATCTGACCAGCCTGATCCACCTGCAGGCCGAACTCATCAAGCTGCAGGACTGGGTCCAGCACACCGGCGAAAAGGTCGTGGTCCTGTTCGAGGGCCGCGACAGCGCCGGCAAGGGCGGCGTGATCAAGCGGATCACCCAGCGCCTCAACCCGCGCGTCGTGCGCACCGTGGCCCTGCCCGCGCCGTCCGACCGCGAAAAGACCCAGTGGTATTTCCAGCGCTACATCCCGCACCTGCCCGCCGGGGGCGAGATCGTGCTCTTCGACCGCTCCTGGTACAACCGCGCCGGGGTCGAACGCGTCATGGGCTTTGCCACCGAGGATCAGGTCGAGGAATTCTTCCGCTCGGTCCCCGAGTTCGAACGGATGCTGGTCCGTTCCGGCATCCGCGTCATCAAATACTGGTTCTCGATCACCGACGAGGAACAGCAGATGCGCTTCCTCGTCCGCATCCATGACCCGTTCAAACAGTGGAAACTGTCGCCGATGGACCTGCAATCCCGCATCCGGTGGGAGCAGTACACCAAGGCCAAGGAAGAGATGTTCGCCCGCTCGAACATCGACGAGGCGCCCTGGTACATCGTCGAGGGCAATGACAAGAAGCGCGCCCGGCTGAACTGCATCAGCCACCTTCTGTCTCTGATCCCTTACCGCGATGTCGCGCATGAGGAAATCCACCTGCCCGAGCGCGTCTTCAACCCCGATTACGAACGCGCCACCTTGCCGCGCGAGCTTTATGTCCCGCAGAAGTACTAGGCGCGGGGGGAGACTGGGATCTCTCTACCTTCCCGCGCGCAGACCGCGTGCCATGCGCCCTCTGGCCGCCTTCTCCCAGGACGCCGCCTTCTCGCAGGAGGTGGCCCGGATCACCGCAGGGACGGTTGCCGTCGGCACCCTCTTCTGAATAGATCAAAGGGACCCGAGCCGGGTTTCGGTTCGGACACGGGATGACGCGATCGCCCGGGTCCGTTTCAGCATCCGGTCGTTCCTCCAGAGGCAAGGAGCCGTCTGATGACCAGATCCCCATGGGCCGCCGCAGGACCTTGGCTCGCCAGCGGGTGCAGACCATCGGGATTGATGCCCGAGGTTTCGCTGGCCCTTCTGTTTCCCGTAACTCTCGTCTTGCTTCAGATGGCCATGGGTCTCGATGTCATCCATGCAATCTTCGTCGCCGTCATTTTTGAGATATGCTACCTTGCTGCGATCATTCCGGCGATGATTTGGCCGAAGCACGGGCTGCTGATCTTCTTTTCGGTATTTGAAATCGTGTTCCTGGCCATCGTCATGGAAATGCTGTTTCACATCTTGCTGCCCTCACCGAAGGGCGACTTCGGGACCACGCGCATCTCGGATAGGGCCTTGTTTGCGGCCAAGTCAGCGGTGGTGGCGCTGGTCCCGGCGACGATTGGAATGATCTTGCGAGCGGCGACCGCAGCGCTGCTGCGGCGCGGCGCGGGCAGGTCTTTCATGGGATAGGCAGTGCCTGACCGGGCTTTCAGGCAGCCGACCGGTCGGGGACTGCGGAAAGTCGCCGTTCCTCGGGCGGCGCAAGTCAGGGCAAGGACGGCCGGCGCGGGTGACAAAGCCGTGAAAGTCGACGGACGCGGTAAACAAAAGCTTAACGAAAATTGTAAATGATATGAAAATCAATAAGTTGCTGTGCTTTGCACGCGTGAAATCCGCCGATTTCACACGGCAAACCAACTCCGCCAAGGCATCTCAGCCCCCCTTTCCCCTGCTTGAAGCTTCAGCTACCAATTCCCCATGAAGTGGACGATCCCCAACACCCTGACCACGATGCGCCTCCTGGCCGCCCCCGGCGTCCCGGTGATGTTCCTCTATTTCAACCGCCCGCTGGCCGATTGGTTCGCGCTGACTCTCTTCGTTTCGGCCGCGATCACCGATTACTTCGACGGCTACCTCGCGCGGCTCTGGAAGCAGGAAAGCAAGTTCGGCACCATGCTGGACCCGATCGCCGACAAGGCGATGGTGGTGATCGCGCTGCTGATCCTGACCGGCTATTCGGGCATGAACCCCTGGCTGATCCTGCCCGCCACGGTGATCCTGTTCCGTGAGGTCTTTGTCGGCGGGTTGCGCGAATATCTCGGCGCCAAGGCGGGGCTTTTGAAGGTCACCAAGCTTGCAAAGTGGAAGACCACCGCCCAGATGATCGCCATCGCGGTCCTCTTCCTCGGCACCGGGCTGGAACATCTGGAGGGCATCGCCCGCCAAGGCAAGACGGTCGAGCAATATGCCGACCTCGTGGCCAAGGGCCTGGCCGATCCGATCCGCAGCTGCGGGATGCGCGGCTGTTCCTCTTACGCGACCGAGGCGGGGCTGATCCTGATCTGGGTCGCCGCTCTGCTGACCGCCTACACGGGCTGGGATTACTTCCGCAAATCCCTGCCGCAACTGAAAGACTGATCATGGTCGAGGTGCTTTACTTTGCCTGGGTCCGCGAACGCATCGGCCTGCCGCGCGAAAAGGTCGAGACGGCGGCGCTGACCGTATCGGACCTGATCGCCGAGCTTTCCGCCCGGGAAGAGCGCTACGCCCTGGCCTTCGCCGACCTCAAAAGCCTGCGGGTGGCGCTGGACCAGAAGCTTTCCGCCTTTGACGCGCCCTTGAGTGGCGTGCGCGAAGTGGCCTTCTTCCCGCCGATGACCGGGGGTTGAGATGAAGCTGTCGGTGCAGGAAGCGGCTTTCGACGCCGGGGCGGAACTCAACGCCTTCAGCGCCAGTATCCCCGGGGCGGGCGCGGTCGTCACCTTCACCGGCGTGGTGCGCGACGGCAGTGGAAGCCTGAAGGCGATGGAGATCGAGCATTACCCCGGCATGACCGAAAGCGCGATTGCCGCGATCATGGATCAGGCGATGGACCGCTGGGCCCTGACCGATGCGCTGGTGATCCACCGCCACGGCACGCTGGAATCCGGCGCGCAGATCATGATGGTCGCCACCGCCTCGCCCCACCGTGTGGCGGCCTTCGAGGCGGCCGAGTTCCTGATGGATTACCTCAAATCCCGCGCCCCCTTCTGGAAGAAGGAAATCGGGCTGGACGGCGCGACCTGGGTCGCCGCCAAGGACGAGGACGAGGACGCCCTCAGCCGCTGGTAGCCCAGCGCGAGGCCCAGCTGGGTTGCAGATCCCCCGGCATGGCGCGGGCCAGATAGACGCCGCGCGCAATCGCCCGCGCAAGGCAGGTCGCCGCGGCATGGCCCAGCTGGAACTGGTCGCGGATCGGGTCGGAGAGATCGCGCAACCCCGTCGCCGCCGCAAAGACCAGATCACCATCCAGTAGCGTATGCGAGGGCACGATGGCCCGCGCCATCCCGTCATGCGCCGCCACTGCCATCCGATGCGCCTGTGCCTTGCTCAGCCGGGCATCGGTGGCGACGATGGCGATGGTCGTGGCCTCGCCCAGCCGCTTCTTCGGCTCGACGTCGTGGGTGTCGGCCAGTTGGGTAGAAGGCCCAAGTCCGCCGAACTCTGCCGCCATCTCGAAGGGGGCGGCCCAGAACTGCGGCCCCTCCCCCACGGTGACCGAGCCCAGCGCATTGACCGCGACCAGCGCCGCCACCGTGATCCCGCTGTCCAGAACCACAGAGGCCGAGCCGAGCCCGCCCTTCCAGCGCCCGGTCATCGCGCCATATCCCGCCCCGGCGGAGCCGAGGGCAAATTCCATCCCCGCCCGGTCCAGCGCCTGCCGCCCCAGATCGTAGTAAGGATTGCGGCCCCACCCTTTGTCGCCGCCGTTCAACAGATCGAACAGGATCGCCCCCGGCACGATCGGCACGCGCTGATCGCCCACCGCAAAACCGCGCCCCCGCGCCCGCAAGCCATCCGCCACGCCGCTGCAGGCATCGAGGCCAAAGGCCGAGCCGCCCGACAGGACCAGCGCATCGACCTCCTGCACCAGCCGGTCCGGGGACAAAAGATCCGTCTCCCGCGTGCCGGGCGCGCCGCCCATCACCGAAACCGCCGCCGTGAAGGGCCGCTCGCCCAGCAGAACCGTGACGCCGGAGCGTAAGGCGGCATCCTCTGCCAGCCCGACCTGCAGGCCCGCGACATCGGTGATCAGGTTCCTCGGGCCGGGTTTCATCTGAACACTCCTTCTGCGCTGCCCGCAGCAAAGCGGCCCCTCCCGCAACTGTCAACGCCCGGGGCACCGCGGCCCCTTGCCATCGCAGGCCCGGCGGGTTTGACTTTGCCGATGAAAAACCCGTTCAAAACCCTGTCGCGCGGCCAATCCTTCGACCGCTGGACCCAGCCGCGCAAGTTCGACCGCAACCTGATCGTGATCGGCGCGGGGGCGGCGGGCCTCGTCTCGGCCTATATCGCGGCGGCGACCAAGGCGAAGGTGACCCTGATCGAGGGGCATGTCATGGGCGGCGATTGCCTGAACTATGGCTGCGTCCCCTCCAAGGCCCTGATCAAAAGCGCCAAGCTCGCCCATCAGATGCGCCATGCCGACCATTACGGGCTGGAACCCGTCCCCCCCGCCTTTTCCTTCGCCCGGGTGATGGACCGCATCCATGACGTCATCGCCGAAATCGCCCCGAACGACAGCGTCGAACGCTATACCGCGCTTGGGGTCGAGGTGCTTCTGGGCCATGCCCGGCTGATCGACCCCTGGACGGTCGAGATCGCCACGCCCGATGGCGGGAAACAACGCCTGACCAGCCGGGCGATCATCCTCGCCACCGGGGCAGCACCTTTCGTGCCCGATCTGCCCGGGCTGGCGGAGGTGGGTCACCTGACCTCTGACACCCTCTGGGAACGCTTGCGCGCCGAGGAGGCGCCGCCCAGGCGTCTGGTCATTCTGGGCGGCGGGCCGATCGGCACCGAACTGGCGCAGGCCTTCGCAAGGCTCGGCTCTGCCGTGACCCAGATCGAAAAGGGCCCCCGCCTTCTGTCGCGCGAGGATGAGGAGGTCTCTGCCCTCGTCCGCGCCGCGCTGGAGCGGGACGGCGTGCAAGTGCTGACCGGGCATGAGGCGCGCGGCTTCGGGGTGGAGGCGGGCGAGAGATGGGTCGAGGTGGCCCAAGGCGGCCAGACCCGCCGCATCGGCTTTGACGCGGTGATCGTGGCGCTTGGCCGCGCACCTCGGCTGACCGGTTATGGGCTGGAGGATCTGGGCATCCCGACCGACCGGGTGATCGAGACCAATGCCTATCTTGAAACGCTCTACCCCAATATCCTCGCCTGCGGCGATGTCGCGGGCCCCTACCAGTTCACCCATACCGCCAGCCATCAGGCCTGGTTCGCCGCGGTCAACGCGCTGTTTGGCAGCCTCAAACGCTTCAAGGTCGATTACCGGGTGATCCCTTGGGCCACCTTCTGCGACCCCGAAGTGGCCCGCCTTGGCCTGAACGAGGCCGAGGCGCGGGAAAAGGGCATCCCTTACGAGGTCACACGCTACGAGATCAAGGATCTCGACCGCGCCGTGGCCGATGGTGCGGCGCAAGGCTTCGTCAAAGTGCTGACCCCGCCGGGCAAGGACCGGATTCTGGGCGTGACCCTCGTCGGCGAACATGCGGCCGACCTGATGGCGGAGTTCGTGCTGGCGATGAAACACGGGCTCGGCCTCGGCAAGATCCTCGGCACGATCCACATCTACCCGACCCTGGCCGAGGCGAACAAATACGCCGCCGGCGCCTGGCGCCGCGCCCATGTCAGCCCCTGGGCCTTGGCGCTGGTCGAACGCTTTCACCGCTGGCGGCGCGGCTGACGCAGGCAAACTCCGTTTGGCGAGGTGCGGAACTCCGGCTATGGCTCGGAAAGCGGCAGCGCGGGGCTGAAGGCTGCCCCGCGCAAGGCCTTCGCCCCCGAACCCTTTGCCCGAGAAACCGCGCCGTAGGAGGATGACATGAGCCAGACAAACCCGAAAATCCTGATCGTCGATCTGGTGGGCCTCGCCTTCGATGCGGAGGGTCAGCCGGACCCTTCGGCGGTCAGGGCCCATATCCTGGCGCGCGGCGGCCTGTTCCACCTCGGCTCGGGGCGCGGGCTTGCGGAGGCTGAGGCCGGGGTGCCGCAGTTCTTCTACATGCCGATGCTGTCGGAGCCATCCGCGATCCTCGCCGAGACCTCCGACGGCTTTTATGACGCGGTAATCGCGGCGGCGACGATCCTGCCCGAGGGCGCGCGTTTCGATCTCGGCGGGGTGCGGATCGGGGCCGGCACCGGCAACATGCGCTCGGTCAGCTGGGGCGGCGGCGATGGCAAGGGCGGGGTGGCGCCCCTGATGAACACGCCGGGCATCAACGCCAGGGCCACGGCACAGATGGTGATGAAGGC
The DNA here is from genome assembly GCF_056406375.1 of Rhodobacter sp. P1_C2. NCBI lineage: Bacteria > Pseudomonadati > Pseudomonadota > Alphaproteobacteria > Rhodobacterales > Rhodobacter > Rhodobacter sp. P1_C2. The sequence goes on along the minus strand of NZ_JBFUAG010000016.1, from coordinate 57,105 downwards.
GCTTCTGCGGGTGCGGCCCGATCTGCCGGTGGAGCTGATCCATGACCTCGTGGCCGAGGGCGCCTTCGACACCGGCCGCGACCTTGCCCGCTTTCCCACCGCCAAGCTGGAGGGGCAGACCTTCGCCGTCATCGGCTATGGCAATATCGGGCGCGAGGTGGCCAAGCTGGCCCGCGCCTTCGGCATGCAGGTGCGCATCTTCGCCCGCGCCCGCCATCAGGCCTGGATCGAAAGCGAGGGCTTTGCCTATGCCGCAAGCCCGGTCGCGGCGGCGACGGGTGCCGATGTGATCAGCGTCCACACCGGGCTTGGCCCGCTCGGACCACAGGCCCATGCCAATGAAGGGCTGATCGGGGCCGAGGTCATGGCTTCCCTCGCCCCCGGCGCCGTGCTGATCAACTATGACCGCGGCGAGCTCGTGGATACCGGGGCGCTTGCCGAAAGCCTCGCCTCGGGCAGGATTTCCCATGCCGCGATCGATGCCGACCTCTTCCGCAACCCGTCCAGCGGCGCGCTGTCGGGGCCGATGACGCCCTATCTGGATCTTCTCGCCGACCATGCCGCGCGGCTGTCGCTGCTGCCCCATGCCGCCGCCGACACCGATCACCCGACCCGGGTGGCGGGGGCGATGCAGGCGGTGGACCAGATCCTCGAGGCGATCCGGAACCGCGTGGTGACCAACCTCAAGGGCGATCTGCCGCCGGGCTACCGGAACGGTGGTGCCACGCGGCCGCGCGGGCTGGGCGGTGTTTCTACCTCGGATCTGCGGGCGTTGGCGCAGCGGCCCGAGGCTCTTGCCACCCTGCGCGACCTTGCGGCCAGCCTCGCCCGGCAGCTGCACGCCCCGGAGGCGGAAGGGGCCGAGGCCGAGGCTTTGGTCATGACCTGCAACCTTCTGGCGCGACACTTGCGCGATCTGGGGCTGGAGGGGGAATATCTGGCGCAGGGCTGATCCGCGCCAGAGCGGTTTCAGGCGGTGGGCACGGTGCCGCCATCGATGACATATTCGACGCCCGTGATGCTGCCGGCCCGGTCCGAGGCGAGGAAGGCGATCAGGTTCGCAACCTCGGCCGGGGTCGTCGGACGGCCAAGCGGGATGCCGCCCAGCGCGGCCATGATCAGCCTCTTGCCGCCCTCGACATCGGTGCCGGCCTCCTGCGCCAGCCGTTCGGCCAGGCGCACCGCCGCCTCGGTCTCGATCCAGCCCGGGGCGACGCGCAGCACGCGGATGCCCTTGGGCGAGACCTCCTTGGACAGGCTCTTGCTGTAGACCGACAGCGCCGCCTTGGCCGCGGCATAGGCCGTGGTCGATGCAGGCAGCGGCATCAGCCGCTGGATCGAGGTGACATGGATCACCACCCCGGCCCCTTGCGCCACCATGCCGGGCAGCAGGGCCCGATCCAGCCGGACGGCGGGCATCAGGTTCAGGTTCAGCTCGGCCTGCCATTCCGCCTCGCCCAGCGCGGCGAAGCCGCCCCCCGGCGCGGAGGAGCCGCCCAGCATATGCACGATCACATCGACCCCGCCGAGCCGCTGCGCCACGGCCTCGGCCACCGTGGCGCAACCCTGCGGCGTGGTCAGATCGGCGGCGACGAAAAGGTCCTCGGGCAAGGGATCGGGGCGATGACGGGCGGTGGTCAGCACCTTGGCCCCAAGCTCGCGAAACAGCGCCACGGTGGCGGCGCCCGCCCCTTGCGTGCCGCCGGTGATCAGGGCGCGCTTGCCCTGCAGGGTCAGAAAGCCGGTCATGCCGTGATCTCCAGCCCGGTGATCCGGTCGCCGTCAAGCGCGAAGCGGAAGGTCAGGACGAGGGGGCTGCCGGGGAAATCGCCGCTGACCCGGGCGCGGACCAGGGTCTTGCCCGCCGCCTCCTGCAGGTCGAGCGGCGTGCTCGTATGCCGGTAGCGGGCCTTGGCGGCGCGCCACCAGGCGCTGATCTCTTCCGGCCCCTGCCGGATTGCGCCCTCGTCGCGCACCATGGCATCCGGGGCGAAAGCCGCCGCGAAGGCCGCGGCGTCTTCGGGCGAACGGGCGGAGAAATAGGTCTGGATCGGTGGGGGAAGCGTCATCGCAAGGCTCCTGTGCTGCTGATGGCAAAATAGGGCTGGACGGTCATTGCGATAATCGGGATAAATGGACATCTGTCGATGACACAATCGGGATAATCATGGATGCCGGGTTGAAAGGGCTGGAGGCGGTGCTGGCCATCGCGCGGCGCGGCAGTTTCCGCGCGGCGGCACTGGAGTTGGGCATGTCCACCACGGCGCTGTCCCATACGATCGGGCGGCTGGAGACCGGGCTTGGCGTGCGGCTCTTCAACCGCACCACCCGCAGCGTCGCCCTGACGGACGCCGGGCGCACCTTTGTCGACCGCGTGGCCCCTGCCCTGCACGAGATCCGTTCCGCCATCGACACCGCCGCCTCGCAGGGCGAGACGCCCTGGGGCCTTTTGCGGATCAACGCCTCGGTTCCGGCGGGGCGCGAGATCGCGCCGCTGGTTCTGGACTTCCTGCGCCGCTATCCGCAGATGGAGGTCGATCTGGTCACCGAGGGCCGGCTGATCGACATCGTGGCCGAGGGCTTCGACCTTGGCATTCGCCCGGCCGATCTGGTGCCGCGCGACATGATCGCCCTGCCGCTGGGCCGGCCGCAAAGCTATGCGGTCGTGGCCTCGCCCGCCTGGCTGGCCCGCCATCCCCTGCCCTTGACCCCGGCGGATCTGCCGGTGGAGGAGTGTCTGCGCGTCCGCCTGCCCAATGGCGCGCTGTTCCGCTGGCAGTTCGAAAAGGCCGGCGTCCAGGTGCAGATCGAGGCGAGGGGCCGCCTGACGCTGGACGAGGCCGAAATCGCGCGCACCGCCGTGCTGGAGGCGGCGGGTATCGGCTTCTTCATCGCGCAGAACGTGGCCGAGGACATCGCCTCGGGCCGGCTAGTCCGCCTGCTGGAGGATTGGACCCCGCCGCGCCCGGGTTTCAGCCTGTATTATCCCGGGCGCCGCAACCCCTCGGCCGGATTTGCGGCCTTTCTCGCCCTCGCCCGCAAGCAGGCCGCAGGGCTGGGCGCGGGAATTGACCTCAGCGCGCGGTGAGGTGGATGCCCGCCAACATGCAGCGCACCGAGCCACCGGCCATCTCGATCGTCGGCACCGTCAGGGGCACCAGCGTGACGCGCGCCTCCAGCGCCGCGCGCTGGTCGGGGTGCAGGGCGGTCAGGGCGCGCTGCGACAGGGCCAGAAGGCGGCCGTCGCGGCCCTGAAGCTCGATCGCATTGCCGGCGAAATCGCCGATCTGCCGGGCGTCGAGGTCGATGACGACGCGGCCCGAACTCTCCAGCCTGTCACGCACCTCGGCCCGGCGGGCGGGGTCGGTGATCTGCGAAAGGCCTGCCAGCGCGACATCGGTGCCGATGCACATCAGGACATTGGTGTGGTAGATCGGGCGCCCGGCGGGGTCGGTCGCGTCAAAGGCCATCGGCTCATAGTTGAAATGGGTGCAGAAGCGTTCCAGCGCGATCGGATCGGTACGGTTTGAACGCGCCGCATAGGCCACCCGGTCGATATGGTCGAGCACCATCGCCCCGGTGCCTTCCAGAAACAGGCCGTCCGGCTCCAGCCCGGAATAGTCGATCACATCCTGCACCCGGTAGCGCGCCTTGAGCATCTGGATCACATCGGCGCGGCGTTCCAGCCGGCGGTTCGGCGCGAACATCGGGTAAAGCGCCACATGCCCGCCGGGATGGGTGGAAAACCAGTTGTTGGGAAAGACCGAATCCGGGGTGCTTGTGGTCTCGTCCTCGAAGAGATGCACCGTCACGCCCTGGGCCGTCAGCAGGCGGGCGGCCTCGGTCACCTCGGCATGGGCGGCGCGGGCGATGCTGGCGGGGTCCAGTCCCTGCGGCATTGTCTGGAAGGCATTGTCGACCAGGGTCTCGGTGTTGACGCTGAAATGGTGCGGGCGGATCATGATCACCGCCCCCGGGGCCTGCACGCTGCGCGCGGCCATCACGCCTCGACCTTCGCCCGCATCAGCATGCCGAACAGGTCGCGCGGGTCGTCGGGATCGGCCAGAAGGTCGAGCATGTCATACTCCCCACTGTGCACCAGCTGGTCGCGGATGTAGCGCAGGGCCGAGAAATCCTCGGTCGCAAAGCCCACGCTGTCGAAAAGCGTGATCTCTGCCGGATCGCTGCGGCCAGGCGCCTCGCCGCGGATCACCTGCCAAAGCTCGGTCACCGGATGGTCGGGGGCCAGCTGCTGGATCTCGCCCTCGATCCGGGTCTGTGGCGGGTATTCGACGAAGATGTTCGACCGCAGCAGGATGTCGCGGTGCAGCTCGGTCTTGCCGGGGCAATCGCCGCCGACGCCGTTGATATGGACGCCGGGGCCGACCATGTTGTCGGTCAGGATGGTGGAATACTGCTTGTCCGCCGTCACGGTGGTGATGATCTCAGCCCCCTCGACCGCACCTTGGGCGGAGGTGCAGACCGTGATCTCGAACCCCTTGCCCGCGAGGTTGGCTGCGCATTTCGCCGTGGCCCTGGGGTCGATGTCGTAAAGCCGCAGCTTCGTCACCCCCAGCACCGCCTTGAAGGCCAGGGCCTGGAACTCGCTCTGCGCGCCATTGCCGATGATGGCCATGCAGGAGGCCCCGCGCGGCGCCAGATATTTCGCCGCCACCGCCGAGGTCGCCGCGGTCCGCAGCGCCGTCAGGATCGTCATTTCCGACAGAAGCACCGGATAGCCGGTGTCGGCATTGGCCAGAACGCCGAAGGCGGTGACGGTCTGCAGCCCGTCCTTCATGTTCTTGGGGTGACCGTTCACATATTTGAACCCATAGGTGACGCCGTCGCTGGTCGGCATCAGCTCGATCACGCCATCGGTAGAATGCGAGGCGACGCGGGCGGTCTTGTCGAACAGCGCCCAGCGGCGGAAGTCCTCTTCGACATAGGCGGCCAGCTCGACGAGAAAGCGTTCCACCCCGATGCCGCGCACGATCCGCATCATCCGCTCGACGCTGACGAAGGGGACAAGGTTCAGATTCATCGGACGCAGGATCGACATGGCGGCACCTTTTTCATGGGATGCCACAGGCTAACCCGGGCAAAGCGCAGTCGAAATCGCAAGGTCTTGCAAATAATGCGCAGATTTCTGGCAATTTGCGCAGGGCATTTGTAAGATATGCCAATCCCCGCGCAGGAGGCATGCAGGAGGCGCCATGCACAGCTATGACCAGACCGACCGCGACCTGATCGCCCTGTTGCGCCGCGACGGGCGGGCACCGATCGCCAAGCTGGCCGCGGTTCTGGGCGTCTCGCGCGGGACGGTGCAGAACCGGATGGACCGGCTGCAGGCCTCGGGCGCGCTGCTGGGCTTCACCGTCCGGGTGCGCGAGGATATCGAGGAAGGCGCCGTCAAGGCCGTGATGCTGATCGAGGTGGCCGGCCATTCGACCACGCAGATCATCCGCAAGCTGCGCGGCATCCCCGAGCTCGTCGCCCTGCACAGCACCAATGGCGCCTGGGATCTGGTGGCGCAGATCAACGCGACCAGCCTGGCCGATTTCGACCGCGTGCTGCGCAATGTCCGCGCCATCGACGGGGTGATGAACTCCGAAACCTGCATCCTGCTCAGCTCGGTCTGAGTCTGGGTGCAGGGTCCGGGCGGGGCGCGGTTCAGCCCGGCCCTTCCAGGAAGAACCGCACCATCTGGGCCGAGGCATCCGGCCCCTGCCGATCCGTATAGGACCCCGCCGCGCGCCCGCCCGACCAGGCATGGCCGGTGCCTTCGATCATCCAGAGCTCCAGCACCACCACGCCCCCGGCATCGGCATAGCTGCTGCGGACATAGGCGCGCCCGGCGACCTCTCCCTTCCTTGTCCGCACCGGCTCTGCCGCCCCGCCCAGCGCCGCCGCAACCAGGGCCTCGGCGTTGGACGGATGCACCGTGCTGTCTGACCGACCCTGAAAGATGATGCGCCGCACCGGGTTCGGGCCGGGCGGGACGGTAGCGGCAGGGGAGGCGGTGCCGCCCCGGCGCATGGCACGGATCGCCGTCAGCGTGGACTGCGCCGCCCCGCGCGGAAGGCCGGAATGGATGCCCGCCGCCGCAAAGACATCGGGATAAAGGTCAGCCAGAAGCGCCGCCGTCGCCCCCCCGGCCGAAAGCCCCGCCACGAAGACCCGGCCCCGCGCCAGCCCGAACTCCCGCATCAGCTTGCGTGCCAGCGCGGCCAGAAGCGCAGGCTCGCCGCTGCCGCGGATCTGGTTGGCGGGCTTGAACCAGTTCCAGCAGCGCGCCGGGTTGTGGTCGCTGGTCTGGGCCGGATAGGCGATGGCAAGGCGGTGCTTCTCGGCCAGGGTGTTCATATGGGTGCCGAGGGCAAAGTCGTCGGGTGTCTGCTGGCAGCCGTGCAGCATCAGGATCACCCCCTCGGGCGGGCCGGAGAGGCTGGCGGGCAGGTACAGCTTGTAGCCGCGCGATCCTTGGGTGCTGCGATGCTGCCGGGCGATATACTGCGCACCGGGCGGGATGCGCGGCGCAGCCTCGCCCGCCCCTGCCCCCTGCCCCGCCCGCAACTGCGCCAGAACCATGCCCAGCGAGCGCCCGACTTTGGGCACCTTGGCGGGTTTGGGTTTGGCAGGCGCGGCCTTCGTTGGCTTCGGCTTGGCAATCCTGGGCTTCACAGGCTTCGGCGTCAGGGCTGCCAGCGCGGTTTTCACCATCAGGCCGGCCAAAGCCTTCCCGGTGGCACGGGTCGCCTTCTTCACCTTGGCCGGGCGCATCAGTCGGCCCGCCCGGCGCAGCGCGGATGCAAAGGTGCGTGACATCAAGATTTTCCTGAAAATGAAGCGTCTGAAAGGACTGCGGCCAAGCAAGGGCAGACCCCTTGCGCGCGGCCCGCCCTGCAGGAGATGGGGCGGCAGAGCCGCAGGGCAAGGCGAAAGCCCATCCGCCGCCCGCCTTTCGCTTGGCACAAGCCCGGAACCCGATGCGGTTCCGGGCGTTGGAAGGGCAAGACCTGACGTGGGCGCAGCCCTCCGCCCGGTGTCAGACCCGCCAAGCCCCCGCCCCGGCAGAAGGAAGCCCGTTCTTGAGCCCCTCAGACATCTGCATCATCCTGAACGCCGGTTCCGGCCAGCCCGATGACCAATCGAAACCCGAAACCATCAAGGCGGCCTTCGCTTCCCTCGGCCAGCCCTGCACGATCAAACAGATCGTCAAGGGATCGCAGATCGAGGCCGAGACCCGCGCCGCCATGGCGGAGGGCTTCAAGACCATCGTGGCGGCGGGCGGCGATGGCACGATCTGCGCCGTGGCCTCGGTTCTGGAGGGCAGCGATGTGGCGATGGGCATCCTGCCGCTTGGAACCTTCAACTACTTCGCCCGCTCTCTCGACCTGCCGATGGAGATGGAGGGCTCGGCCAAGGTGATCGCCGAGGCGCAGCGCCGCCCGCTGCGGATCGCCCGGATCAACGACCGGGTCTTCCTGAACAATGCCAGCCTTGGCGCCTATCCGGCCATCCTGGAAACCCGCGAGGGCATCTACAAGCGCTGGGGCCGGACCCGGATCGCAGCCTATTGGGCGGTGATCAAGACGCTGACCACGGTGCGCGCGCCGCTCCACCTGCGCATCACCGTCGATGGGCAGACGCGCACCGTCCGCTCGCCCCTCGTCTTCGTGGTGAACAATGCCTACCAGCTGACCCAGCTCAACGTCGTCGGCGCCGATCATATCGAGGATGGCAAGCTGGTGGTCTTCATCGCCCCCGATGCCAGCCGGATGGAGATGATCCGGATGGCCGTGGTCATCGCCCTGGGCCGCGGTTTGCCCGAACGCGCCTTCACGGTGCTGAGCGGCGCGGATATCGTGATCGAGAACCTCGACCGCCCCGCCGGCTATCCCCGGACCATCGCCCGCGATGGCGAGCGCGAGCGGCTCGCCGGCCCCTACCGGCTTCAGGTGGTCGAAGACGCGCTCGAGGTGATCGCCCCCGCCGCGCAGGCAGAAAAGACTTCCGACAAGACCGCCGACAAGACAACGGACAAGACAACGGACAAGACGGCCGCATGAGACGGCTGGTGCATATGTCCGACCTGCATTTCGGCCGCGACCGGGCCGAGTTGCTGACCCCCCTGCTGCAGGCGGTCAACGAGTTGCAGCCCGATGTCGTGGTGATCTCCGGCGATCTGACCCAGCGCGCGACGGAGGGGCAGTTCGCGGCGGCGGCGGCCTTCATCGATGCCATCACGGCGCCGGTGCTGACCATCCCGGGCAACCACGACCTGCCGCTGCACAACCTGTTCGTGCGGATCTTCCTGCCCTGGCAACGCTATCGCACATGGATCAACCCGGATCTGGAGCCGAAGTTCGTCGATGACGAGATCGCGGTGATCGGGGTCAATACGGTCAACCGCTTTGCCTGGCAGCAGGGCTGGTTCCGCACCCGTGCCATCCGGCGGGTCTGCGCCGAGTTCGGCGGCGAGGGCGACAGCCGCACCCATGTCGTCGTGGTCCATCACCCTTTCGAACATGAGAAGGACGAAAGAAAGCGCCTGATGCGCAATGCCTCTGCCGGAATCCGGGCGCTGTCGGATTGCGGCACCGATGTCGTCCTCTCCGGCCATCTGCACAGCTGGCGCGCCGATCCCTTTGCCACGGTCGAGGGCCACCGCTCGGCCCTGCAGGTCCATGCCGGGACCAGCCTGTCGAACCGGCTGCGCGGGGAAGTCAACGATTTCAACCTGCTGGAGATCGACCGCGGCCGGATCACCGTCCACCGCCATGCCTTCAGCGACACAGGCCTGACCTTCGCGGCGACGGGTTCGGCCACCTTCCTCGCCGGGGCCCAGGGCTGGCATCGCAGGTCCGAAAGCTGATCCTTGCGCCCTTCAGGGCGCTGCGGTGTCCGAGGACGCGGGCGGCGGCAGAAGGACGAGGTGGCGCTCGTAGCGTCCGGCCGCGAACCAGAGGGCGACGAGCGTCGCGGCCACCAGGGTCAGAACCGCAATCCCGCGCCAGGGCCAGACCGGAAGCGCCACGGCCGGGGGCATTTTGGCCGCACGCGTCCGGGTCAGGGCGATGGCCAGAACCAGCCAGACCGATCCGATCAGATAGCCGCTCAGCACGTCGCTGAGATAATGCTCCACCAGGTAGAGCCGGCTTCCCCCGACCAGCAGGATCACCACAAGACCCGCCAGCGCCACAAGGAAGCGCGGCGCGGGGCTTTCGCGCAGCAGGAGGAAGGTGAAATAGCCAAAGAGCATGACGCTGACCGCGCTGTGGCCGCTGGGGAAGGCGGCGCTGCTCTCGTGATAGACGCCGAAGGCGGGGCGGGCGCGGCCGAAGATCGTCTTCAGCAGCGTCACCGTGATCTGGTTGCCGATCAGCCCAAGCCAGAGGCCCGGCACATAAAGCCCGCGCCGGTAAAGCAGCATCAGCGCCGTGGCCGCAACAGCCAGAAGCACCACGACCCCCCAATAGCCAAAGGCCGTGACGGTGGAAAAGAAGCCGACGAGAGCCGGGCTGCGCAATCCAAAGAACAGCTGCGCCGTCCAGAGGTCCATCCGCCCGATCCAGCCCGCCGCCGCAGGGTCCAGCGCCCTGGTCGCGAAGATCAGCCCCAGATAGCCCAGCGTGGCCAGAACCAGAGCCGCCACGGCGCTCCACCGCCCCCCCGTCATCCGGCAGCCCTGCCGCATCGACCTGCCCCGCCCGCAAGGGGCGCCGCTTCCTTCGTGGCGTGGTTCACCCGCGGATCCCTCTCATGGCCCGGGCACCCGACTGCCCCGCCCTCCCCCTGTAGCAAGGAATGGCCGGGAGGTGAACAGAACTCCACCTTCCCGCCGATCAGTGCGCGAAACCCGCCGCCCCGGTTCACTCCGGCTTGCGCGACACCTGCTCGGCCCAGCGGTTGAGCCAGGCCAGCCCGGCGAGCGAAAGCCCAAGGCCCAGAAAGCTGAAGACCCGGGTCAGGCCGCTCAGCCCGGCGGCGTCGATCAGGAAGACCTTGGCGATGGTGACGGCGATGATTCCCATGCCGACCCGCCGCAACAGGACCGAACGGCGCGCGATGGCCTGATAGAGGAGCCCCGCCCCCAGCAGCGTCAGCGCCACGGTATAGCTGTAGAGCTCGTTCTGCAGCACCCCCGGCCCGCCAAGGAAATCGCCCTGCCAGAAACGCCGGATCTCCAGCCCGGCGTAAAGCGCGAGGAAAGCCGCGCCGATCCCCATGAGGACATGGGCAAACCGGCCCGGCAGCCCCAGCCGTCGCGCGGCAAAGAGAAGGATCAGGCCCGGCATCGCATAGGCCAAGGCCAGGCTGTCCAGCAGGATCGGCCCGATCACCTTGACCAGGGGCTCGTCATAGGGCGAGGCGAAAAGCGGGTTGAGCGGGCCCACCGCCGCCAGAAGCCCTGCGGTGGCAATCAGCCCGGCCACGGCGGCGATGCCAAGGCGCAGCTTGCGCATCGGCCCGCCAAGCCGCGCCCGGTAAAGCTGGACCAGGGCCATCGACAGCCAGGGCAAGGCATGCAGGCTGGCGGAATAGCTGCTCTGGCTTTCGAAATCACCCTCCGGCCCGACCAGCCAGCGCGCGATCAGCACGTTGAAGAGGACGGCCACCAGCGCCAGCGCCGCACTTTCCAGCACCCCCTTGGTCATCGGGCGCGGCAGGGCGGCCAGAAGGACAAGGGCCGCCACCTCGGCCGCGATGGTGCCGAGGAAGGCCAGCAGCACCGAGATCAGCGGCGCCCTCAAGGCCCAGTCGAGGCCCGGGTCCACCACCAGCCGGTAGCCGAGGACCAGAACCGCGATCTGCAGGAAAATCCCCATCTCGCGCAGGGTAAAGCGCCGGTCCAGCGCCGCCGCCGTCACCACCAGCACGGCCAGGGCCAGGGTCAGCGCGGTGGCACTGGTCAGCACGAACAGCGCCAGGGCGATCAGCGACAAGGCCGAAAGCGTGGCATAGGCGGTGCGGCGATGGTCGCTGCCATCCCGGCGGGCAAAGCGATCGGCCAGGGCCACCATCGCGGCGGCCAGAACCATCGCATGCAGCGCCCAGGCCCAGGGACCAAGGACGAGGGAAGGTTGCCAGTACAGCTCCAGCACCGCCACGGCGACCGGGGCCACCAGAACCGCCGCGAGGCCCTGCAGCACCGCAGCCCTCCCCCCGCGCAGGGCGCGCAGGGCAAAACCGCCCGAGACGGCGCCGGCCATCACGACCAGCCAGGTCACCGTCATGGGCGCGCCGATCTCCGGCGCGCGCAGGGTGATCGCCTGCGACAGAAAGCCCTGCGACAAGGGCCAGTATTGCGTCAGGTCATAAATCAGCCGCACCACGAAGGCCGCCGCCGGCACCAGCGCCAGATCGGTCAGCCCCTCGGCCCGGTCGGCCCAAAGCAGAAGCAGCAACGCCAGCGCCGTCATGGCCACGAAGGCGCCCAACCCATTCGCCGCCGTCGTGCCGGGCAGCCCCAGCAGGAACAGGCTCGACACCAGGACCGCGCCCGCCGCCAGACGGGTCGGAAACACCGGCCAGCCCAGCGCGCCCTTGGCCAGAACGGCCTGCAGCACCGAGGGGCCGGGATGGGCGGGGATCAGGCTCAGCACCGGCAGGGCGATGGCCGCCAGGGGCAGCGCCACCAGACAAAGGGTCCAGCCCAGCTCTCCCGCGCCGAATTGCAGCATGGCAAAGCCGCCGGCATAGCCCAGAACCAGCGCCAGCACCGAAACCCAGGCCCAGCGCCGCATCGCATCGACCGCAAGCCCGGTCGCGGCGATCAGGCTGTAATAGGCGTAAAGCAGGGGCGTCGCCGCACTGTCCGAACCGACGAGGAAGGGCGCCGCCGCCGCGCCAAGCAGCCCCACCGCCACCAGAAGCGGACCATAGAACCAGCCCAGCCCGATGGCGAGCAGGGCCGTGGCGATATGCAGGATCAAGGCCGCGCTCGGGCCGATCAGGTCGTAAAGCTGGCGCGCCGCGACCGTGGCGGCAAAGATCGCCACCAGTCCGGCCCCGGCAAAGACCGAAGGCAGATAGGCGGTGCTCTGCCCCTCGCCATCGCCGCCATGCCGCCGCATCCACTCGCCCGCCGCAATCAGCGCCGCGCCGAACAGCATCGCCGCCATGACCCGGGCCGCCGGCGGCAAAAGCCCGTTCTGCACGCCATATTGCACCAGAAACACCCCGGCGAGTGCCAGAGAGGCCGCCGAGATCGCATAGACCCAGTTGCGCCGCATCCAGACCGCAAAGGCCGAGACCCGGTCCGCCCGCATCACGATCGGGCGGTTCTGGTCCGAGGCGGAAGGCTCAGGCGACAAGGGTTCGGCCGCAAGCTCTGGCGCGACCCCGTCAGATGCCGCCTCCGGTACGGGAGAAGCCGCGCTTTGGGCGGCCATTGCAAGCAACTCCGCCGCAGCCTCTGGGGCTGTCTCTGGCGCGGCGCTTTCGTCGGTGTCCGGGGTGAGGCTCTGGACCGGGCTGGCTGTGGCCACCGGCCGCTCCGACGCCTGCATCTCGGCCAGCTGACGCTCCAGCCGGCCCACGCGTCTGCGCAGGGCGACATGGGCAAAGATCAGCACGATCAGACCCAGAGGGATCGCCAGTGCGACAAGCACCAGCAGCACCAGCACGCCGTCCATCCCAATTCCCCATCCCACGCGACCTTGTCCCGGTCGTCCGGCGCAGGATAGTCAACCGCCCCGATTTCTCAAAGCCATAAAGGGCCCCGCCCGCCGGGGGCCTCCTGCGGGTCAACAAGGCGCTTGACATTATTGATGACAAGCATCATTGAAGCCAACGATGATGATCATCTTCAAAACTCACCCGCCCATTGCCGGCACGCAGCGGGCCACAGCGGAAAGGGACAGGGCCATGGCGAAGGGCGCAGACAGGGGGCGGAAGACCGCCTTCGTCACCGGGGCATCGAGCGGCATCGGCCAGGCGGCGGCGCGGGCCTTGGCCGGGGCGGGCTACCGCGTGATCGGCACCAGCCGCAGGGCGGCACCGGGCGAGGTGCGCGACGGCATCCGGCTCTTCGCCTGCGATGTGACCTCGGACAGTTCGGTGGACGAGGCGGTGGCGCTGGCCCATGACACGCTGGGCCGGATCGACCTTCTGGTCAACAATGCCGGTTACGCCCTGTCCGGCGCGGCCGAGGAAAGCTCGGTCGAACAGGTGCGCGCCCTGTTCGACACCAATTTCCTCGGCGTCGTGCGGGTGACCAACCGCGTCCTGCCGATCATGCGCCAGCAGGGCGCCGGGCGCATCCTCAACATCGGTTCGGTCCTGGGGCTGATCCCCGGCCCCTTCGGCGCCTATTACACCGCCAGCAAACACGCCATCGAGGGCTATTCGGAATCCCTCGATCACGAGGTCCGCCCCTTCGGCATCCGCGTCGCGGTGATCGAGCCCTGGGCCACCAAGACGGCGATCGAGGCGAACTCGCCCGAGGGGGACCGGCCGGTCGCGGCCTATGCCGCGACGCTGGCCCGCTACCGGACGGCCTTTGCCGCGGCGATGGCCTCGGGCGATACGGCAGAGGCGGTCGCCCGCACCATCCTCGGGGCGGCGGAGGACCGGGTGCCGCGGCTCCACTATCCTTCGGGTGCGGCGGCGCGGCAGACCTCCTTCGCGCGCCGCTTCCTGCCGCGCGGCCTGTTCGACCGCACCCTGCGCAAGCAGTTCAACATCGCCTGAGGCGCCCGGCGCCCCGCGCCGCCCCTTGACATGATCCACCGGAGACAGCCGTGAAAGCCTTTGTCGTCGACCGTTACAAGAAGCAGGGCCGCCTGCGGCTGGCCGAGATGCCCGAACCCGAGATGGGCGCCCATGACGTGCTGATCCGGATCGAGGCCACCGCGGTCAACCTGCTGGATTCCAAGATTCGCGACGGCGCCTTCAAGCTGTTCCTGCCCTACCGCCCGCCCTTCATCCTCGGTCACGATCTGGCCGGCACGGTGCTGCGCGTCGGCCCCCTCGTCCGCGGCTTCAAGGCGGGGGATGCGGTCTATGCCCGCCCGCGTGACCACCGCGTCGGCACCTTTGCCGAGCGGATCGCCGTGGCCGAGGCCGATGTGGCGCTGAAACCGGCAAATCTTTCGATGACCGAGGCGGCGGCGATCCCCTTGGTCGGGCTGACGGCCTGGCAGGCGCTGGTCGAGCTGGGCCAGCTCAAGCCCGGGCAGAAGGTCTTCATCCAGGCCGGCTCCGGCGGGGTGGGCAGCTTTGCGATCCAGCTGGCCAAGCATCTGGGCGCCACGGTCGCCACCACGACGAGCGCCGCCAATGCCGATCTGGTCCGAAGCCTCGGCGCCGATCTGGTGATCGACTACAAGACCGAGGATTTCGAAGCCGTGCTGTCGGGCTATGATCTGGTGCTGAACAGCCAGGATGAAGGCACACTTGCGAAGGCGCTGAACGTGGTGAAGCCGGGCGGCAGGGTGATCTCGATCTCCGGCCCGCCCGACCTGGCCTTTGCCAAGGACCTGCGTCTGAACCTGATGCTGCGCCTCGTGATCCGGATGCTCAGCCGCAGCATCCGCAAGAAGGCCAAGGCGCGCGGCGTCGGCTATGCCTTTCTCTTCATGCGCGCCGATGGGGCGCAGCTGGCCAGGATCACCACGCTGATCGAGGCGGGTGTGATCCGCCCGGTGCTGGACCGGGTCTTCCCCTTTGCCCGCACCGCCGAGGCGCTGGCCCAGGTCGAAACCGGGCGTGCCAAGGGCAAGGTCGTGATCACCGTCCCGGAATAGGCTGGTCCGAGGCTTCGGCCGCCTCAGCCGCGCTCGGCAAGGCGCGCGTGGCAAGCGGCGCGGCAGGTGTCGAGGATCTCATCCGCCAGGGGCGAACTGTCCGCACAGGCCCGCGACAGGACCACCGCGCCCAGCGCCTGCGCCAGAAGACCGATCGCCCGCGCCCGCGCATCGGCGTGGGTTGGGGCGAGGGAATGTTCCAGCGCCGCCACGAGGCCCGCGATCCCCTCGCCGAAAACCGCCTTGCTCTCTGCGGGCAGTCGGGCCGCATCACCGCTCAGCGCCGCCGCAGGGCAGCCCTGCCCCCGGCCATCCCGATGCGCGCGCGAGACATAGGCGTCGATCACCGCCGCCACGCCATGACCTGCGTACCGTTCGGAGGTTTCCTGCAAGGCCTTGGCCGAAGCCTCGGCGATCAGCGCGTCTTTCGAGGCGAAGTGGTTGTAAAAGCCGCCATGGGTCAGGCCCGCCTGTTCCATCAGATCGGCGACGCCGACCCCGTCAAAGCCGCGCTCGCGGAACATCTCGGCGGCGACATCGACGATCCTGTCGTGGTTTTCCTGGCGTTTTTCCTTGGTGATCCGCATCGCTGCCCTCTTTGCCCGCCGGCCCCTATTGCTGACGCATATCATCAATAACCCGGGAACCACAAGACCTGCCCGGGCCTGCGATGGCGCTTGACCCTTCCGCCCATGCCGACAAGACTGCACCCGTTCAGGCAGAGGCGGGAGAGCAGGCAGATGGCGGAAGAACTTCAGGTCGTTCCGGCGCGGCGCGGCCGGGCGGTCAGGCTCGCCAAGGGGCAGGCGATCCAGATCATCAACACCCATGGCAGCCAGGTCGTCGACACCTGGTGTTTCAACGCCGAGGACCTGTCAGAGTTCATGTCGATGGAACATCTGCACGCCAGCCTGGAGGGGATCTTCCCCTGCGAGGGCGACGGGCTGGCGACCAACCGGCGGCGCCCGATCCTGGTGCTGGAGGAGGACACCTCCCCCGGCCGCCACGACACGGTGATCGCCGCCTGCGACGTGCACCGCTATGCCGCCCTCGGCTGCCGCGAGTATCACGACAATTGCACCGACAACCTGCATGCGGCGCTGGGTCAGCTTGGCCTGCGGGCGCCCGATTGCCCCGCGCCCCTGAACCTGTGGATGAACATCCCCGTCGGCCTTGACGGCAAGATCACCTGGGGCCAGCCCCTGTCCAAGCCCGGCGACCATGTGACGCTGCGCGCCCAGATCGACTGCATCGTCGTCATGTCGACCTGCCCGCAGGACATGATCCCGATCAACGGCGCCGCCTGCCAGCCGACCGAGGTGCATTACCGCCTGCTCGACTGAGCCTGCTTTCCCGCGCAAGATCCCCCCGCCGCGGGGCGTCTTTGCAGCACGAAGCACTGTCCCCGGCGGCAAGTGCGGCATCCTCTGGCATGGGCTGCGGGCTACAACGGCCCGCCAACCAAGGAGCCGCGCCATGAGCCTGCTGAAGACCCTCGACCCCAACCCGACCTTCGCCCCCACCCATGCCCTGCCCGCCCCCGAACGCCTGATCTCCGGCGCGCCGGAATTCGACACCTGGGCGATGGACGAGGCGAAGGAGGGCAAGATCAAGTCCGGCGTCTGGCAAGCCACCCCCGGCGTCACCCATTCGATCAAGGGCGAGACCTTCGAGTTCTGCCATATCCTCGAAGGCGTGGTGGAAATCACCGAAAACGGCCAGCCCCCGGTCACCTACCGCGCCGGCGACAGTTTCGTGATGAAGCCGGGCTTCGTCGGGGTCTGGAAGACCATCGAGACGGTCCGCAAGATCTATGTCGTGGCCTATTGAGCCCTGCGGGGCGGGCGCATCACGCGGCAGGCAGGGGGGCTGCGAAAACCTCCCTGCCCGGCAGAACCGGTTGAGGCTCCCGCGATCATTGAGAAGATCGGGGAGCTTCACCCGGGTCCGGTGATGGGGGTTTGCGCCTTCCCGGACAGCGCACCCATCTGGCAACCGGATCGACCAGCGGACACCGACCCTGACCTGAGCGGCAGCTTGACGGATGTGACCCTGCCCAGCATAACACGGTGACCCATGACACACTTTCTGGTTGGGTTGAGGGACCGACCTCCATCCCGGCCGACGAATTGGCCTCCGGAAACCGGTTTCTGCGAATATCTTCAGGGCCCCTTGAATGCCTCTCTTGATCCGCCTTTTCATCCTTGCCGCCGCGCTTGCATGGCCGTCAGCCGGCCAAACCACTTCGGCAGTCGGAACATTGAACGGCACGATCCAGAACGTGAACTCGGAAGGCGACATCATTCTCGTCGACGGCACGCGCGTTCATCTTTGGGGATTGAAGATCACGGGAATTGATAGCGCCAACCAACTTTTGGCAAATAAATCCATGGCTTGCGCAATCCTCGCCAGATACGACGACACGCTGACGGCGGATTGCATACTGCTGCCCTCTAAGGCGTCCCGAGGCGCCAAAAGGAACAATATTGATCTCTTTACCTGGCTGGTCGAGTTTGGAATTGCCGATTACCACTGTTCAGATTTCGAGCGCAAGCTCGGCTCAGTCATGCACGCGCGGGGCTACCTTTACGCCTGTGAGCCATCCCAGACCCCGACGAGAGAGCAAGTGATCAAGACGGTCATCGAATAAAATCTGCCGAAATGGCGGCCGCAGCAATCATCGTCGGTGGTTATACCGCGTTTGTCACCAGAGCCTTGCGAAACAGACATCGGGTTTCTGACGTTCGTCCGCAATGCCCTGCAAGGTGCGAGCATGCCCCCGGTTGTCGACCGCAGGCTGGACACCGGACCATACCCGTCAGCGGGGCAATGTCGATCATCTCCGCCCTCTGAACGGCGCCCTCGGAAGCCATCCTTCCTCCGGGCAAAGCCCCCCTGCCCGCCCGTCCCTAGGACAAGGTCTGCCCCAGCCTTTCCAGCATCGCGCAGCAGGCGGCCAGTTCCGGGCGGGTGATGTATTCGTCCGGCCGATGGGCGCGGCTGATTGCGCCGGGGCCGCAGATGATCGAGGGGACGCCGGCGGCATGGAACAGCCCGGCTTCGGTGCCGTAGCTCACCGATTGCAGGGCGGGTTGCCCGCTGAGGGCTTCCAAAAGATCGGCGAGTGCCCGGTCCTCGGGCGGCGGCAGGGCGGGGTAGCTGCTGAGTTCCCGGTGCGAGACCGCCAGCGCCTTTCCTGCGGGGACAAGGGCCGCGAGCCGGTCCAGCACCGCGGCGGTGATGGCCTGCGGCGGCTGGCCGGGGACCGAGCGGACCTCCATCTGGATCGTGCAGCGGTCGGGGATGATGTTGACCGCCGCCCCGCCCCTGACGATGCCCGCCACCACGGTCGAAGACGGCGGCGCGAAGCGGTTGTCGAAGGGCCCCTCGCGTTCCAGCCTGGCGGCAAGGTCGCGCAGGAACAGCAGAACCTCCGCCCCGGCATAGACCGCGTTCAGGCCCGCCCCGGGTTGCGAGGAATGGGCGGCGCGGCCTTCGATCACCAGCTCCACCGCCTGTTTGCCCTTGTGCGACAGGACCGGGCGCAGATCCGAAGGCTCGCCCACGATGCAGCCCAAGGGCGGCGCGCAAAGCTCGGGCAGCCGGGCGATCATGTGGCCCACGCCACGGCAGCCGATCTCCTCGTCATAGGAAAAGGCCAGATGGATGGGGCGTTTCAACCCCATCGCCTGAAACGCCGGCACCATCGCGATCATGCAGGCGAGATAGCCCTTCATGTCGCTGGCGCCCCGTCCGTAAAGCCGATCCCCCGCGCGCCTGAGCCGGAACGCGTCCGAGGACCAGACCTGCCCATCGACCGGCACCACATCCATATGGCCCGACAGGATGTAACCCGGCACATCCTGCGGCCCGATCGTGGCGAACAGGTTGACCCGGTCGCCATCGGGGCCCGGGATCACCGCACACGCCACCCCCTGCCGCGACAGATGGCCCTGCACGCAGGCCGCCATGCGAGCATTGGACTGGCCCGGCAGGTCGGGGATGGCGACCAGATCGGCGAGGATCGCTTCGGCAGATGGTTCGGGGGACATGGCGCCTCATTTCGCTTTGCCGCATCATCGCCGAGGCCCCGCGCAGATCCTGCCGAAGCACGCGGCGCGGGCACAATTTCCTGCGGATCTGGGGGCGAGCGCAGGCTGCGCGCCCCGGCCCGCTCTGCCATAGTAGCGGGATGGAGACCGCGATGACCCAAGATTTCCCCGCCGTGAGCTGGACCCGCGCCGATGGCTACAGCCTGACCACCGACCGCAGCCGGCTTGACCTCGACCGGATCGAACGCTTTCTGACCGAAGAGGCCTATTGGTCCAAGGGCCTGCCCCGCCCCCTGCTGCAGCGCGCCCTTGACCACTCGCTGCCCTTCGGCATCCTTGCGCCGGGGGGGGAGCCCGGGGGGGAGATGGTGGGCTTTGGCCGCCTCGTGACCGATTATGCGACCTTCGCCTATCTGCGAGATGTCTTCGTGCTGCCCGACCATCGCGGGCGCGGACTGTCGGTCTGGCTCGCCACCCAGATCCGCCGCCACCCCGAGCTTGCCACCGTCACGACCTGGATGCTCGCCACTCGCGACGCCCATGCCGTCTATGCCAAGGCCGGCTTCGCCCCGGTGCCGCATCCGGAATATTACATGAGCCTGCCGAAGCCATAACCCAAGGCTATGGAGACCGATCACCTTTGAATTGGCCTCAGCCACCCCGCCCTGCGAGACTGTCCGCCGACCTGGAACGAAACCGGCAAGGGGGCATGAGATGGTCTATCGGATTGGCGTGGATGTGGGCGGGTCCTTCACCGATTTCGCCGTGCTGGAGGAGGCGACCGGCGCCCTGACCACGCTCAAGGTCGTCTCGCGCCCCGATGCGCCGGGGGCGGAGATCAGCGCAGGGCTGGACCGTCTTGCCGCCGCCCATGGCATCAGCGCGGCAGAGGTCAGCTATTTCACCCATGGCACGACCGTCGGCATCAACACGGTGATCCAGCGCAACGGCCCGAGGCTCGCGCTGTTCACCACCCGGAATTTCGAGGATGTGCTGGAAATCGCCCGCCTCAAGATCCCGCAGATCCACAACCTCTACTCGCGCCGCCCCACCCCGCTGATCCCGCGGCAGAGGGTCTTTGGCATCGCCGAGCGGATGGCCTCGGATGGCTCGCCCCTGACAGAGCCCAGCCTGCCCGATGTGGCCGATGCGCTGGCACGCGCCATTGAGGCGGGGGCCGAGGGCATCGTGGTGGCGTTCCTTCATGCCTATCGCAACCCCGCCCATGAACAGGCGGTGCAAGGGATGCTCGCCAGCCTCGCGCCGGACCTGCCCGTCATCACCTCTTCCGGCACCTGGCCGGTGATCCGGGAATATGAGCGGACGATCACCGCCACGATCTCGGCCTATGTGCAGCCGCGCGTCGCCCATTACCTCGACCGGTTCGAGACCGCCTTGCAGGACAAGGGCGTGTCGGTGCCCGCCCATATCACCAAGTCGAACGGCGGGGTGATGGGGATTGCGCAGGCGCGGGCGGAATGTGTGCAGATGATCCTGTCGGGCACCGCCTCGGGTGTCATCGGAGCGGGGTTCCTGGCGCAGGCCTGCGGCTTTGACAAGGTGCTGAGCCTTGATATCGGCGGCACCTCGGCGGATGTGGCGGTCATCCTCGACGGGGTGCCGCAATATGGCACGGGCGAGGTGATCGGCGATTTCCAGATCCATATTCCCTCGGTCGCGGTCAGTTCGGTGGGGCAAGGCGGAGGTTCCGTGGCGCAGGTCGATGCGACGGGCCTGCTGACCGTGGGGCCGGAAAGCGCCGGCTCCACCCCCGGGCCGGCCTGTTACGGCCGGGGCGGCATCAGGCCTACGATCACCGATGCGATGGCCGCGGCCAACCTGATCGGCCATGGCCAACTGGGCTATGGCGCGGTCACCGTGGACCAGGCGGCCGCCCGCGCCGCGATTGCCCCGCTCGCCGCGCGGCTCGGTGCCACCATCGAGGAAACCGCCGCCAGCATCGTCGAGGTCGCCGTCTCTTCCATGTATGCCGAGGTGTCGGGCCTGATCTCGCGCTTTGGCATCGACCCGCGGGAGTTTCACCTGTTTGCCTTTGGCGGCGCCGGGGCGATGCTCGCCTGCTTCCTGGCGCGCGAGCTGGACATGAAGGGCGTGGTCGTCCCGCCCACCCCCGGCGTCGTCTCGGCGCTCGGCGGGCTGATCGCCGATCTGCGCAACGACTTCATCCGCACCCTGTTTCTGGACCTCAGCCACGGCACCGAGGCCCTTGTGGCCCCCCTCGCCGAACTCGAGGCCACCGGCCGCGCCTGGATCGCGGGTCAGGGCTATGCCGGCCCGGTCGAGATCCGCGTTTCGGCCGACATGCGCTATCTCGGCCAGTCCTACGAGATCGAGACCCCGCTGCAACCTTTCTGGATCACCGGCGGCGATGCCGGTGCCATCGCCCGGGCCTTCCACGCCGAACATTCCCGCCTCTTCGGCCATGCCAGCCCCGGGGCCGAGGTGCAGATCGTCAACCTGCGCCTCGTGGCCTTCGGCGCCACGCCGAAACCGGTCGTGCGCAAGCCCGCCCCCGCCAGCGCCCCCGCAAGGCCCGAGCGTCTGGTCACCGGCTGGTTCGACGGCGTGGCGCATCAGACCCCGTTTTACAACCGCATGAGCCTTCAGCCCGGCCATCGGCTGACCTCTCCGGCCATCGTCGGCCAGGACGATACCACCACCGTCATCCCGCCGGGCTTTGCCCTGACGGTCGACGCCTTCGGCAACCTCGTCATCACGGCTCAGGTGTAACATGACCCAGATCAGCCCGCGCAGCCTGCAAGTCCTCGCCAATTTCTGCGGTGCCGCCGCCGATGCCATGGCCTTCACCCTGATGCGCACCGCCCATTCGGCTTTCGTCAAGGAGACCGAGGATTTCTCGGCCCAGGTCGTCACCCGCGAGGGTCTGGCCTTCGCCAACCCGCGCCAGTTCGGCGCGCCCTGGTATTCCGGCATCGACTACGGCCCGCTGCTCGCCAGTTTCGACAGCTATGCCGAGGGCGACATCTGCATCACCAACGACCCCGAGGCCGGCCATGTCGCCACCCACACCCCCGACATCCACATCTGGAAGCCGGTCTTCCACGAGGGCACCCTCGCCTGCTTTGTCGTGGGCCACATCCACAACACCGATGTCGGCGGCGCGGTCCCCGCCTCGCTGTCGCGCAGCCTGACCGAGATCGCGCAGGAGGGTCTGCGCATCCCGCCGGTCAAGCTGGTGCAGAACGGGGTGGAAAACCCCTATATCGCCCAGCTCATCCGCGCCAATGTCCGCCTGCCGGACCAGAACCTCG
This sequence comes from Rhodobacter sp. P1_C2, assembly GCF_056406375.1. Classification (NCBI taxonomy): domain Bacteria; kingdom Pseudomonadati; phylum Pseudomonadota; class Alphaproteobacteria; order Rhodobacterales; genus Rhodobacter; species Rhodobacter sp. P1_C2. The sequence continues at coordinate 35,010 of NZ_JBFUAG010000016.1, read as the reverse complement.
GCGACCTTGCCGCCCAGATCGCAAGCGTCAACGTGGGCGCGCGCAAGATGGCCGAGATCATCCGCCGCTTTGGCCTGCCCGCCTTTCTGGACGGGGTCGCAGCCATCCTCGACCATGCCGAGGCGCAGACCCGCGCCATAATCTCCCGCATCCCGGATGGCGACTATTTCTTCGCCGACTATGCCGACGAGGACAGCCCCAAGGGCCTGCCCGCCCGCGTCGCCCTGACCCTGCGGATCAGGGGCGACAGCGTGGAGCTCGACTATACCGGCAGCGATCCGCAGCTTGGGTCCTCGCTCAACATGCCGACCGGGGGGCGCGAAAGGCATCCGCTGGTGATGGTCGGGCTGACTTACGTCCTTTACACGCTGGACCCGGGCCTGTGGCTCAACGCCGGCACCCTGCGCCCGGCGCGGGCGGTGCTGCCGGAAGGCTCGATGGTGAACTCCGCACCCGGTGCGGCGATCGGGATGCGCTCGCTCACCTGTGCGATGACGCAGATCGTCACCGTCGGCGCCTTTGCCCAGGCCCTGCCGGACCTGATCCCCACCGCAGCCCCGGGCGGCAATGCGATCATGAACATCAAGACCTCGGCCCGGAACGGAAGGCCGATCATGGCCTCGATCGGGCCGGTGGGCGGCGGCGGCGGGGCCACGCCCTTTGCCGATGGCAGCGACGGGGCGGGCGGGGCCACCGGCTTTCTGCGCAACACGCCGGTGGAGATCACCGAGGCCGAGGTGCCGATCCGCTTCCTGCGCTATGGGCTGGAGCCTGACACCGGCGCACCGGGCCTCTGGCGCGGAGGGCTGTCGGCGGTGATGGAGTTTCAGGTCTCTGCCCCCGAAACCGTGGTGACGGCGCGCAACCGCAACCGGTCTGTCATGGCGGCCTGGGGGCTGCAGGGCGCGGGGGCGGCCTGCGTCTCGCGCTTTGTGAAGAACCCAGAAGGGGTGGCCGAGGATCTGGGCAACACCGATCTTGTCGCCTGCGCGCCCGGCGATGTGATCCGTGTCACGGGCCCCGGCGCGGGTGGGTGGGGCGATCCCTACCTGCGGCCAGAGGCGCTGGTCCTGCGCGATGTGCAGGCCGGGGCGGTCAGCGTGGCCGCGGCGGCCCGCGATTACGGCGTGGTGATCCGCGCAGGCGCCGTCGATGCCGCGGCCACCGCCGCCTCGCGCGCCGCCCCCCGCCCCGCGCCGCAGACCTTCAGCCATTCCCCGCAGCGTCAGGCTTTCGAGGCGGTCTGGACCCCAGACCGCTATGCCCTTCTGACCGCCTTCCTTGCGGCGCAACCGGTCGGCTGGCGCTTCTTCCTGAAACACCGGGTCTTTGCCGAGGTGGCCCGCAGCCCCTCTGCCGCGATGGCAGAGATTTTTGCCGGCCTCAGCGCGCAATACGCCCTGTGATCTTGCGCCGCCCGCCGCGATATGGCCCCTTGGCGCGATGAACGCCCGCCAGATCGAGCTTTTCCGTGCCATCCTGCGCGACGGGTCGCTGACCGCCGCGGCGGCGAGCCTTGGCATCTCGCAGCCCGCCGCCTCCAAGCTGTTGCACCATCTGGAGGATCACCTCGGCTACCCGCTGTTCGAACGGATCGGCGGGCGGCTGGTGGCCACGCCCGAGGCGCATCTGCTGCAGGATGATGCCGACCGGGTGTACCGCCAGATCGAGGTCTTGCGCGACCTCGCCCGCAGCGTCGGCGCCCGCAAGGTGGGCCTCTTGCGGATCGGGGCCAGCCTGCCGGTGATCTGGTCGGTCCTGCCGCAGGCCCTGGCCCACTTCCGCGCCCAGCATCCGACGGTGAAGGTCCACCTGCACAACCTGACCGCCAAGGAGATCACCGAGGCCTTGCGGCTTGGCGACCTCGACCTTGGCCTGACCCTCTCGCCCATCCTTGCCCCCACCGTGCGGACCGAAGCGCTGGCCCCGGTGGAGATTGCCGTCCTTCTGCCGCAGGGCCACCCCCTGGCCGCATTGGACGCCATCGGTCCCGCCGATCTGCAAGGCTTTCCGCTGATCTCCTACGGCAGCCATGCGGTGGTGGGCCCGGCGCTGGACGAGGCCTTCCGCGCGGCGGGCCTTGCGCGCGAGGTGGCGCTGCAGGTGACGACCTCGGTCGCGGCACCCCCGCTGGTCGCAGCCGGGCTTGGCGTGGCGCTGGTGGACGGGATGACCGACTGGCCCGGCCTGATCCGCCGCCCCTTCCGGCCTGCGGTGCTGATGGGCCTCGTCGCCTCGACCGACAGCGCGCGGCCCCTGTCCCGGCTGGCCAAGCCCTTCCTCGCCGCCCTGCGCGCCCGGCTTTGACGCCACACAGAATTGCGCCAGCGCCGCGCCAAACGGGATAATCCGCTGCGCACCCCCAAGCCCCGACGCAATCTGCGGGGCCCCTGCCGCTATCTTCGGCCCCAGAGAAGCCGGAGAATGCGATGACCCAGTCCTTCAATCCCGATGCCCTGAACCTGCCGCAGGGCCATTTCATCGGCGGCCGGATGGTGCCGGCCCAAGGCGGCATGGACCTGCGCCGCCCCTCGGATGGCCAAGGCTTCGCCAGCTGCCCGATTGCCGGGGCGGAGGTCGTGGATCAGGCGGTTGCGGCAGCGAAGACCGCGCTCAAGACCTCGGGCTGGGGCCAGTGCCAGCCGCGCGACCGCACCCGTGCGCTGCACGCCTGGGCCGACCTGATCGAGGCCGAGGCCGAGGATCTGGCCCGGCTGGAGGCCATGCCTTCCACGCGGCTGATCTCCCAGATCGTCGCGGGCGATATCGCCGTGACCGCCGAACAGATCCGTTTCTTCGCCGAGATGGCCGACAAGGAGGGCAGCGATCTGGTCCCGACCCGCGGCGACCAGCTGGGCATGATCGTGAGCGAGCCTTACGGCGTCGTGGGCGCGATCACGCCCTGGAACTTCCCGATCTCGATGGCGGGGTGGAAACTGGGGCCGGCCTTGGCGGCGGGCAATGCGGTGGTGATCAAACCCTCCGAGATGACGCCGTTTTCCACCCTGCGCCTGGCCGAGCTGGCGGTGAAGGCGGGGATACCGGCGGGTCTGATCAATGTCGTCCTCGGCGACGGGCCGACGACGGGCACCGCCCTGACCGGCCATCCCGACATCGGCAAGATCAGCTTCACGGGTTCCACCGCCGCAGGCTCTGCCATCATGGCCAATATCGCGCGCTGCGGGGTGAAGCCGATGACGCTGGAGCTGGGCGGCAAAAGCCCGCAAGTCGTTTTCGCCGATGCCGACCTGACGCTTGCCGCCGATTGCATCACCCGCAACATCCTGTTCAACGCAGGTCAGGCCTGCGTCGCGGGCAGCCGGGTGATCGTCGAGGCCTCGGTCGCCGAAGACTTCGCCGCGGCCCTGACCCGGCGCATGGTGGCCCAGGCCCCCGGCGCGACCTGGGATGCCGCCAGTGCCTATTCGCCGATCATCTCGGCCCGCCAGCTCGACCGGATCGACAGCATCGTGACGCAAGCCGTGGCCCAGGGCGCCGAGGTGCTGGCCGGCGCCCATCGCCTGGACCGGCCGGGCTATTTCTACGCGCCGACGCTGCTGGCCCAGGTCACCCAGACCAACCCCGCCGTGACCGAGGAAATCTTCGGACCGGTCCTGACCCTGCAAACCTTCACCACCGAGGCCGAGGCGCTGGCCCTTGCCGATCACCCGACCTATGGCCTTTGCGCCGGGCTTTACACCCGCGACCTGTCCCGCGCCTTGCGGGTGATGAAGGGGCTTCAGGCCGGCACGGTCTGGATCAACCGCTATGGCCGCTCGCGCGATCACATCCTGCCGACCGGGGGCTACAAATCCTCCGGCCTCGGCAAGGATCTGGGGCGCGAGGTCTACCACGCCAACCGGCGCAGCAAATCCGTCCTGATCGACCTGTGAGGCTGAAATGACCGCAACGAAAACCCACCGCATCGCGCTGATCCCCGGCGACGGCATCGGTGTTCCCGTCACCAAAGCCGCCATGCAGGTGGCGACCAAGGCCTGCCCCCGCCTGCAGACCGTCAGCTTCCCCTGGTCCTGCGAGACCTATCTGCAGACCGGCCGGATGATGCCCGAAGACGGGCTGCAGACCTTGCGCGGCTTCGATGCGATCTTCCTCGGCGCGGTCGGCTGGCCCGCCAAGGTGCCCGATGCCGTCTCGCTTCACGGGCTCTTGCTGCCGATCCGCAAGGCTTTCGTGCAATATGCCAATATCCGCCCGCACCGCCTGCTGCCCGGGGTCGAGGGGCCGCTCCGGAAGGCGGGCTTCGACATCCTCTGCATCCGCGAGAATACCGAGGGCGAATATTCCGGCGCCGGTGGCCGCGTCCATCTCGGCACGCCGGACGAGGTGGCGGTGGAGACCGCGATCTTCACCCGGACCGGCGTGGAACGCATCCTGCGCTTTGCCTTCGAACAGGCCCGCAAGCGGCGCGGCAAGCTCGCCTCGGTCACCAAATCCAACGCCCAGAAATACTCGATGGTGTTCTGGGACGAGATGACGGCGCTTGTGGCCAAGGATTACCCGGAGGTGGAGGTCACCGCCTATCACGTCGATGCGATCTGCGCCCGGATGGTGATGGCGCCGGAAAGCCTGGATGTGGTGGTCGCCTCGAACCTCTTCGGCGATATCCTGACCGACCTTGGCGCGGCCATCCAGGGCGGGCTCGGCTATGCCGCCTCGGCCAATATCAACCCCGAGCGGAGCGCGCCCTCGATGTTCGAGCCGGTGCATGGCTCGGCCCCCGACATTGCCCATCTGGGCATCGCCAACCCGATCGCCGCGATCTGGTCGGCCGCGATGATGCTGGACCATCTGGGCGAGGCCGAGGCCGCCCGCCGCGTCATGGCGGCGGTGGAAGCTGCGACCGCCCGGGGCATCGGCACAAGGCAAGGGGCCGAGCGGACCGAAACCATCACCCAGGCCGTTCTGGCCGCCCTCGATTAGGATGAACCCGATGACCCAGACCCTGCCCGGCCTGAAAGACCCCAGCCTCTTCCGCCAAAGCGCCCTGATCGGCGGCGCCTGGGTGGAGGGTGCCCGGACCGTCGCCGTGACCGACCCCGCCACCGGCGCCGTCATCGGCACCGTGCCGGACCTGACGGGGATAGCGACCCGCGCCGCGATCGAGGCCGCCAATGCCGCCTTCCAGACCTGGCGCCGCGTCCCCCATGCCCAGCGCGCCGCCGCGTTGGAACGCTGGTTCACCCTGATGGAGGCGCATGCCGACGACCTCGCCCTGATCCTGACCATGGAACAGGGCAAACCCCTGGCCGAGGCCAAGGGCGAGATCGCCTATGGCGCCTCTTTCGTGAAATGGTTCGCCGAAGAGGCGCGGCGGATCGACGGTTCGGTCATCCCCGCCCCGGCTGGCGACCGGCAGATCGTGGTGCTGAAGGAACCGGTCGGCGTCTGCGCCATCGTCACCCCCTGGAACTTTCCCAATGCGATGATCACCCGCAAGGTGGCCCCGGCGCTGGCCGCAGGCTGCACCGTGGTGATCAAACCGTCCGAGTTCACCCCCTTCTCGGCCCTCGCCCTCGGCGTTCTGGCCGAACGGGCGGGGATACCTGCCGGCGTGGTCAATATCGTGACCGGCATGCCGCAGGAGATCGGCGTCGAGCTGACCGCCAACCCCACGGTGCGCAAGCTGTCCTTCACCGGATCGACCCGGATCGGATCACTTCTGATGGCGCAATGCGCGCCCACCGTGAAACGGCTGAGCCTGGAACTGGGCGGCAACGCGCCCCTCATCGTCTTCGATGACGCCGATCTGGAGGCGGCGGTCGAAGGCGCCATCCTGTCGAAGTTCCGCAATGGCGGCCAGACCTGCGTCTGTTCCAACCGCATCCTGGTGCAGGCCGGGGTTTACGAGGCCTTTGCGGCGAAGCTCTCCGCCCGGGTCGCGGCGATGAAGGTCGGGCCGGGCATGACCCCTGGCATCGACATCGGCCCGATGATCAACGCCGCCGCCATCGAGAAAATCGCCCGCCATGTCGCCGATGCCCTGGCCAAGGGCGCGAAGGTCGCAGCCTCAGCCCCGGTACCCGAGGGCGCGCAATATGCCGCCCCGGTGGTGCTGACCGGGGCCACCGAGGCGATGGACCTCGCCCAGGAAGAGACCTTCGGCCCGGTCGCCCCCCTCTTCCGCTTTGAAACCGAGGAAGAGGCGATCCGGCTGGCCAATGCCACGCCCTACGGCCTTGCCGCCTATTTCTTCACCGAAAGCCACAAGCGCGCCTGGCGCGTCGGCGCGGCGCTGGAGTTTGGCATGGTCGGGCTGAACACGGGCTCGGTGTCCACCACCGTGTCGCCCTTCGGCGGGGTCAAGCAATCGGGCCTCGGGCGCGAGGGCGGCAGGCTGGGGATCGAGGAATATCTCGAGGCGAAGGCCTTCCACATGGCGGGTCTCTGAAAGGAAAAGGGGGGGCTAGCCCCCCCGCTGCGCAGCAAGCTGCTTCGCCCCCCAGGATATTTGCGCCAGAATGAAAGGGATGCCGGTTACTGCACCCGGTCGAGGAATTTGTACCAGGCGCCGACCACCGGCAGGAACCAGGGCTTGCCGAAATGGCCGGGCACCGCGGCCCAGGGCAGATCGGCCCAGGGGTTGCGGGCGATCTTTCCCGTCATCAGATCGGCCATGATCTCGCCCATATGGGTGGCGATCTGGGCGCCGTGGCCGGAATAGCCCATCGAATACCAGACGCCATCGGCCTGGCCTGCGCGCGGGAAGCGGTCCTTGGTCATGTCGACCAGCCCGCCCCAGCAGTAATCGACCTCCACGCCCTTCAACTGGGGGAAGATCTCGGCCAGGGCGGCTTGCAGGATGGCACCGCTTTTCGCGTCCGATTGCTGGTCTGACCGGGCCGAGAACCGCGCCCTGCCGCCGAAGATCAGCCGCTGGTCGGGCGACAGGCGGAAGTAATTGCCGACGTTGAGCGAGGTCACGCAGGTCCGGTTGCCGGGCATGGTGGCGGCCACTTCGGCGCTTGTCAGCGGGCGGGTGGCCAGAAGAAAGCTGCCGACCGGCACGATGCGGCGCCGGAAGAAGGGGAAGGCCGCGGTCGTATAGGCCCCGGTGGCGAGGAAGATCTTCGCCGCCGAGACCGGGCCCTTCGGCGTCGTCAGGACCCAGCCCTGCCCTTCCGCCTTGCGGGCGGTGACGGGGGTATGCTCGTGGATCTCCGCCCCGTGCCGGGCCGCGGCCTCTGCCAGACCCACCACAAAACGCCCCATGTGCATCATCGCACTTTTCGGCATCAGAAGCCCGCCGTGGAAGGCATCAGAGCCGATCTCGCGCGCGAGGTCGGCGCGGCTGAGGAGTTCAGCCTCGCGGTCGACCTTGGCATGGATCGCCTTGTAATTCTGCGCAATCCCTTCGAAATGCGCGGGCTTGGAGGCGAGCTTCAGCTTGCCCGAACGGCGGAAATCGCAGGCGATCCCCTCTTCCGCGATGATCCTTTCGATCGTCTCGATGCCCTGATCGAAGGCGCGGTACATCGCCTCGGCCCGCGCCTCACCGAAGAGGGTGCAGGCGTGCAGATAGCTGTGGGCGATGCCGTTGTTCAGATGCCCGCCATTGCGCCCCGAGGCGCCAAAGCCCACCTGATGCGCCTCGAGCACGATGACGCGCTGCCCCGCCATCGCCAGTTTGCGCGCAGCACCCAGGCCGGTGAACCCCGCCCCGATCACCGCCACATCGTAAGGACCCTGCGGCGCCGCCGTGGTGCCGCCGGTGAAGGCCGGGGCGGTGTCGTGCCAGTAAGAGCTGAACTGCGTCACCATTTACAGGCCAAACACGCCGGGCAGACCGCCGATATCGGCAATCTCGGTATATTCGTAATAGGGATTGGCCGGCTCGTGCTTGCGGTTGACCCAGACCTTGGATTTGATCCCGAGGTCATAGGCCGTCATCAGGTCATAGCGGAAGGAGGAGGAGACATGGGTCACATCCTCGGGTCCGCAACCCAGCTGGTCGAACATGTATTCAAACCCGTTCATCTGCGGCTTGTAGCTGCCGGCCTGTTCGGCGGTGAAGACGGCATGGAAAGGCGCGCCCAGCTTTTCGACATTCGACATGATCTGGGCATTGTCGGCGTTGGAGAGGATGACCAAGGGGATCTCCTTGGCGAGTTTGGCAAGGCCCGCCGCGGTGTCGGGATGCGGGCCCCAGGTCGGCACCTCGTTATAGATGCGCAGCGCGTCCTCGTCGCGGAAGGCGACCTTGTTCAGCTTGCAGGTCCGCTCCAGCGAATTGTAGACCACCTCGGAATAGGGTTTCCAAGCGCCCAGAACCTCGTCCATCCGGTAGGCGGCGAAGTTCTTGATGAACTTGGCCATCGCCGCCTCGTCCAGCGTCGCGCCATAGATCCGGCGGGCGGCGCCGGCCATGTCGAAGTTGATGAGCGTGCCGTAGCAATCGAAGGTCACGAATTTCGGGCGGAAGGCGGGCATGGCTTGATCCTTGGGCTAAGAGCTGGGGGCTGCGTTCCGCTCAGTCTAGCGGCAGTCGGACGGCTGGCCTTGTTGCAATGCCGCCCTGGCAAAGCACAAAACGCTGTATGAATTCGGCGCTGCGGCACAGAGTTGCGGAGACGCGCCTTGCCACCCCCCGGGGGCGGGCCGCCAGAGGCAGGCCGTGGCACTTCCTGCGGTGTGCCGGGGTGGGAACGGCGGAAGATTGCGCTGTAGCCTTCGCTTGCAACCGCATGCGGCGGCCAAGCCGGCCTAGTCTGGGTGCCATTCCAGACGCCTGACAGGTTGGCCATGACCGATACACTCACCTTCGCATCCTTCACCCCGGATCACCTCGACGGGGCTTTGCGCCTGTCGCGCGCCGCCGACTGGCCGCACCGCCGCGCCGACTGGGACCTGGTCCTTGGCCTGAGCCAGGGCGTCGTGGCCCTGGAGGGCGAGCGTGTCGTGGGCACCGCCATTGCCACCGCCTTTGGCCCGGTGGCCTTTGCCAACATGATCATCGTCGACGCGGCGATGCGCGGGCGGGGTCTGGGTCGCAGCCTGATGGAGCGGATGATGGCGCTGGCCGCGCCGCAGGAATGGCGGCTGACCGCCACGGCAGAGGGCTTTCCCCTCTACCAGAAGCTCGGCTTCGAAGAGACCGGGCAGATCCTGCAACTGCAAGGCCCGGTCGCCGCGATCAACCCGCCAGATGGGGTCGAATGGGCCACGCCCGCCGATCTGCCCGCGATCGTGGCGCTGGACCGGCAGGCCACCGGCGCAGACCGCACCGCGCTGCTGACCCGGCTGGCCGAGGTGGGCCGGATCGCCGTGATCCGCGAGGCGGGCGGCCTGGCGGGCTTTGCCACCTTGCGCGCCTTCGGGCGGGGCGAGGTGGCGGGTCCGGTCGTGGCCCGATCGGATGACGAGGCCAAACTGCTGTTTTCCTTTCTGTTTTCCACCAACCCCGGCGGTTTCCTGCGGGCCGACATCCCGCAAACCTCTGGCCTTGCCGCCTGGCTGCAGGGCATGGGCCTCGCCCTGGTCGGCGGCGGCATCACCATGCGACGCGGCGGGCCGGTGGTGCAACCCGCGCCCCAACACAGCTTTCACACCCATGCCCTCGCCGCGCAGGCGCTCGGCTGACCTGATCCGGAGACCAAAATGCTCAGCAATTCCCTCATCGAGCTTGACCGCGCGCATCTGATCCATCCCGTCGCCTCTTGGCGCGGGCATGAGAAGGCGGGCGTGCGGGTCATCACCGCGGCCAAGGGCGCCACGGTGACCGATGCCACCGGCCACCAGCTGATCGACGGCTTTTCCGGCCTCTGGTGCGTCAATGCGGGCTACGGGCAGGAGAGCGTGATCGCGGCCGCCACCCGCCAGCTGCGCGAGTTGCCCTATGCCACCGGCTATTTCGGCCTGGGGTCAGAGCCCGCGATCCTGCTGGCCGCACGTCTGGCCGATCTGGCGCCGGGCGATCTGAACCATATCTATTTCACGCTCGGCGGGTCGGATGCGGTGGACAGCACGGTGCGTTTTGCGCGCTACTACTGGAACGCGCGGGGGATGCCGGGGAAGGATCAGTTCATCTCGCTTCTGCAGGGCTATCACGGGTCTTCCACCGTAGGCTCTGGGCTGACCGGATTGCCGCTGTTCCATGCGGGCTTCGGCGTGCCGCTGGACTACCAGCACAAACTGCCGTCGCATTACGCCTACCGCAACCCGGTGGGCCAGGACCCCGCCGCGATCATCGCGGCCTCCGTCGCCCAGCTGCGCGCCAAGGTCGCGGAGATCGGCGGGCCGGAGCGCGTCGCGGCATTTTATGCCGAGCCGATCCAGGGCTCGGGCGGGGTGCTGGTGCCGCCCGAGGGCTGGATGGCGGCGATGCGGGCGGTCTGCACCGAGATGGACATCCTCTTCATCGCCGATGAGGTCATCACCGGCTTTGGCCGCACCGGCCCGCTGTTTGCCTGCGCCGAGGAGGGCGTGGTGCCCGACATGCTGACCTGCGCCAAGGGCCTGACCTCGGGCTATGTGCCGATGGGCGCGGTCTTCCTCTCCGAAAAGGTCTATGCCACGATCGCCGACCATGCCGGCGCCGCCGCCATCGGCCATGGCTTCACTTATTCCGCCCATCCGGTCAGCGCGGCTGTCGGCCTCGCCGTCCTCGACCTTTACGAGGGCGGGCTTCTGGACAATGGCCGGGCCATGGGCGCCCGCCTGCTCGACGGGCTGGCCAGCCTCTCCGATCACCCGCTGGTCGGCGATGTCCGCGGCCGCGGGATGCTCGCCGGGGTGGAGCTGGTGACCGACAAGGCGCAGAAAACCCCGCTGCCCGCCGCAGCCCTGCCCGCGACACGCATCTTCGAGCGGGCCTGGGCCAACGGCCTGGTGATCCGCGCCTTCGGCAATGGCGTCCTCGGCTTTGCCCCGCCGCTCTGCTGCACGGGGGAGGAGATCGACCGGATCGTCGCGCTGACCCGGCAGACCCTTGACCAGACGCTGGAGGACCCCGAGGTGCGGGCGGCCCTCGTCTGATGTCGCTTCTCTACCTGTCGGACCCGGGGCGCGGCGCGGTCCTGCGCGCGGCCCTGGCCCGCGCCCTCCCCGACCTGGCCTTCCACATCGGCCAGGCGCCCGACCCCGCAGCGGTGCGCTATCTGGTCACCTGGGAGGCGCCCGCCGATCTGGCCGCGACCTACCCTAACCTGCGGATGATCATCTCGGTAGGGGCGGGCGTCGATCAGTTCGACCTCGCCCGCCTGCCGGCGCAGATCCGCGTGGTGCGGATGCTCGACCCCGGCATTGCCGAACAGATGCAGGAATATGTCACGCTCGCCACCCTCGCCCTGCACCGCGATCTGCCCATGTACCTTGGCCGGCAGCGGCAGGGCCTCTGGCAGACCAGCGCGAACCGGCCCGCCGCCCTGCGCCGGGTCGGGGTGATGGGGCTGGGCCAGCTGGGCCAGGCCGCGCTGGCCGCCCTGCGCCCCTTCGGCTTCCCCCTCGCCGGGTGGAGCCGCAGCCCGCAGGCGATCGCGGGGGTCACCTGCTTTACCGACCTTCCCGCCTTCCTCGCCCGCACCGATCTGCTGATCTGCCTTTTGCCGCTGACCGAGGCGACCACCGGCCTTCTCAACGCCGACCTCTTCGCCCGCCTGCCAGAGGGGGCGCAGCTGGTCCATGCCGGGCGGGGCAGGCAGCTTGACACGCAGGCCCTGCTCGCGGCGCTGGACAGCGGCCATCTGGCCGGCGCCATGCTGGACGTGACCGACCCGGAGCCCCTGCCCGCCGACCATCCCTTGTGGTATCATCCCCGCGTCATCGTCACCCCGCACATCGCCTGCCAGACAAGGCCCGAAAGCGCCGCAGCCCATGTCGAAGCCGTCCTGCGCGCCGATCGCGCCGGCGCCGCGATCCCCGGCCTCGTCGACCGCACAAAAGGCTACTGACCAGATGCCGCAGCGCCCAAACGATTCAGCATATTCTGCCGTCTGACCAGACTTTTCAAAGTTTACCTTTGGAGAATTGGCGCAGAATGACCGCATAGAACACCAAAGAACCGCAAGAATTGCAGAGGTTTTCCGGCCAGAGCGGCCAGATCACACTCTGGCAGTAAATGCCGCAAGTGTCGAACCAGACCCCCGGCCCGCTTGGGAAGGGAGACGCGATAAAAATGCGCCCAGGCGCAGCAACACGGGAAAATGCCATGAAAGACAACGATGTGAAGAACTGGACCCGTCGCGATGATGCGATGGTTGAAAAGGCGCTGCGGGGCGGTGCGACGCGCCGCGACCTTCTGCGGATGTTCATGGCGGGCGGCATCAGCCTGGCGGCCGGCGGCACGATCCTCGGCCGCGCCTCGCGGGCGATGGCGGCAACGCCGGTCAAGGGCGGGCATCTGAAGGCGGCGGGCTGGTCCTCCTCGACCTCCGACACGCTCGACCCGGCCAAGGCCTCGCTCTCGACCGATTACGTCCGCTGCTGTGCGATCTACAACCGCCTGACCTTCCTGCCGGAGAACGGCGACGTGCAGATGGAACTGGCCGACAGCATCGAAAGCAAGGATTCCGTCGTCTGGACCGTCAAGCTGAAATCCGGAGTGACCTTCCATTCCGGCAAGACCCTGACCTCGGCCGATGTGGTCTTCTCGCTGATGCGTCATCTGGACGAGGCCACCGGCTCCAAGGTCCATTCCATCGCCAAGCAGATGGTCGAGATCAAGGCCGTCGACCCTTCGACCGTGCAGATCACCCTTGCGGCTGCCAATGCCGACCTGCCGACCATCCTGGCGCTGCACCACTTCATGATCGTCTCCGAAGGCACCACCGATTTCTCGAAAGGCGACGGCACCGGCGCCTTCAAGCTTGACAGTTTCGAGCCCGGCGTCCGTTCGGTCATGGCGCGCAACGAAGCCTATTTCAAAGGGCCGGTCCCGCTCGACAGCTTTGAATTCTTCGGCATCTCGGACGATTCCGCCCGGGTCAACGCGCTGATTTCCGGCGATATCCAACTGGCCGCCTCGATCAGCCCGCAATCCATGCGCCTGATCGAAAGCCAGTCCAACGTCGACATGCTGCAATCGACCGCCGGCAACTACACCAACCTCAACATGCGTCTGGACATGTCGCCCGGCGACAAGGCCGATTTCGTCGAGGGCATGAAGCTGCTTCTGGACCGCGAGACGATCCAGAAATCGGTGCTGCGCGGTCTGGCCGAGATCGGCAATGACCAACCCATCGCGCCGATGAGCCGCTATCACAACGCCGACCTCAAGCCGCGCGCCTATGACCCGGAAAAGGCCAAGGCGCTGTTCCAGAAGGCCGGTCTCCTCGGCCAGTCGATCCCGATCGTCGCCTCCGAGGCCGCCACCTCCTCGATCGAGATGGCCACCGTCGTGCAACAGGCCGGGGCCGAGATCGGCATGACCTTCGATGTGCAGCGCGTGCCGTCGGATGGTTATTGGGACAAATACTGGCTGGTGGCGCCGATCCACTTCGGCAACATCAACCCGCGGCCGACGCCGGATATCCTGTTCTCGCTGCTCTACGACACCAAGGCGCCGTGGAACGAAAGCCACTACTCCTCCGAGAAGTTCGACAAGATGCTGGTCGAGGCGCGCGGTCTGCAGGACTTCGCCAAGCGCAAGGAGATCTATGACGAAATGCAGGTCATGGTCGCCAACGAGGCGGGCACCGCGATCCCGGCCTATCTGTCGAACGTCGATGCCAAGTCGAAAAAGCTGCAGGGCCTGGTTGCCAACCCCTTGGGCGGCATGATGGGCTATGCTTTCGCCGAATATGTCTGGCTTGAGGCGTAACACAAGCCTGACCGCGGCGACCGGAAGGGATGCTCCCCCCTTCCGGTCGCCTGATTTTTGCAAGCTCGGGCTGATGGGGAAGACGAGGATGACGGCGCAGACGGTTTCCCTTGTGATGGCGCGGCTGGGCATTGCCCTGATCACGCTGGCCATCGTGTCCTTCGCGGTCTTTGCCGCGACGCAGATGCTGCCCGGCGATGTGGCGACGATCCTGCTGGGTCAGGCCGCAACGCCCGAGGCCGTGGCGGGCCTGCGCACCGCCATGCACCTCAACGACCCGGCGATCCTGCGCTATCTGCGCTGGCTTCTGGGGTTTGTTCAGGGCGATCTGGGCACCTCTTACGCCAACAACCTGCCGATTGCGTCGATGATCGCCGGGCGGCTGGCCAATACGCTGAAGCTTGCCGCGGTGACCTCGGTCGTGGCGGTGCCTTTGGCACTGTTCCTCGGGATCACCACGGCGATGTACCGCGGCTCGGTCTATGACCGGGTGATCACGATGGGCGTGGTCGCGGTGATCTCGGTGCCGGAGTTCCTGATCGCCACGCTGGCCGTCCTCACCTTCGCCGTCTGGTTGAAATGGCTGCCCGCCCTGTCCTTCACCAACGAGATCACCAGCTTCGGCGCGCTGATCAAGGTCTTCGCCATGCCGGTCATCACGCTCTGCTGCGTCATCTCGGCCCAGATGATCCGGATGACGCGTGCCGCCGTGATCGACGCGCTGAAGATGCCTTACGTCGAGATGGCGCTGCTGAAGGGCGCCTCGCGCCGCCGGATGGTGCTGCACCACGCCCTGCCGAACGCGATCGGCCCCATCGTCAACGCGGTGGCGCTGTCGCTGTCTTACCTCCTCGGCGGGGTGATCATCGTCGAGACGATCTTCAACTACCCCGGCATCGCCAAGCTGATGGTCGATGCCGTGGCCACCCGAGACCTGCCCCTGATCCAGGCCTGCGTCATGGTGTTCTGCTTTGGCTATCTGGTGCTGATCACCACCGCCGACATCATAGCCATTCTCTCGAACCCGAGGTTGCGCAAGTAATGGCCCTGTCCCTGACCCCGAAACGCCTTGGCTATCACATGCCCACCGTCGGCATCCTGGCCGCCTGCGTCGTGGCCTTCTGGGCCGTCGTCGCCGTCCTTGGCCCCTGGATCAGCCCCTATGCCCCCGGCAAGATCGTCGATTTCGACTATTTCGGCCCGATGAGCGCGAAACTCTGGTTCGGCTCGGATTACCTTGGCCGCGACATGTTCTCGCGCATCCTGCTTGGGGCGCGCTACACGGTCGGCATCTCGCTCGCCTCGGTCTGCCTGGCCTGCTTTTCCGGCGTCGTGCTGGGGATGACGGCGGCGGTGGTCGGCGGCTGGCTTGACACGGTGCTGAGCCGCACGCTGGACGCGCTCAGCTCCATCCCGTCGAAAATGTTCGGCCTTGTGATGGTGGCCGCCATCGGCTCCTCGATCCCGGTGCTGATCGTGCTTCTGGCGATCATCTACATCCCCGGCGCCTTCCGCTTTGCCCGCGCCATGGCAGTCAACATCAACACGATGGATTACGTCACCGTCGCCCGCGCGAGGGGCGAGAAGACCGGCTACCTGATCGCGCAAGAGATCCTGCCCAACATCACCGGCCCGGTGCTGGCCGACCTTGGCCTGCGCTTCGTCTTCATCGTGCTTCTGCTGTCGGGCCTGTCCTTCCTTGGCCTTGGCGTGCAGCCGCCCAATGCCGACTGGGGATCGCTGGTGCGGGAAAACATCGGCGGCCTGCCCTATGGCGCCCCTGCCGTGCTGATGCCCTGCCTTGCGATTGCCAGCCTCACCATCTCGGTCAACCTCTTGATCGACAACCTTCCCATCAAGATCCGCGACCGGAGTGTGTGATGCCCAACCTCGTCGAGATCCGTGACCTCAGGGTCCAGGCCACCAGCGATGCCGGACGCAAAATCGAAATCATCAAGGGCGTCAGCTTTGACATTGCCGAGGGCGAGATCGTCGCCCTGATCGGCGAAAGCGGATCGGGCAAGACCACCATCGCGCTGACCATGATGGGCTATGCCCGCCCTGGCTGCCGGATCATCGGCGGGCAGGTCCGGCTTTCGGGGCAGGATCTGGTCACCATGCCCGAGGCGCGCCGCCAAAGCCTGCGCGGCACCGAGGTCGCCTATATCCCGCAAAGCGCCGCCGCCGCCTTCAACCCGGCGCAGCGCCTGATCGACCAGGTGATCGAGGTGGCGCAGATCCACAAGCTGATGCCGATGGACCAGGCCCGCGCCAAGGCGGTCGACCTCTTCCGCGCCCTGGCCCTGCCCGACCCCGAAACCATCGGCCAGCGTTACCCGCATCAGGTGTCCGGCGGGCAGTTGCAGCGCGTCTCGGCGGCGATGGCGCTGATCGGCGGGCCGAAGCTGGTGATCTTCGACGAACCCACCACCGCCCTCGATGTCACCACCCAGATCGAGGTGCTCCGCGCCTTCAAATCGGTGATGAAGGCGGGCGGCATGGCGGGGGTCTATGTCAGCCATGACCTTGCCGTCGTGGCCCAGATCGCCGACCGCATCCTCGTCCTGAAGGGCGGCGAGGTGCAGGAGGAGGGCGCGACCGACCAGATCCTGCACCACGCAAACCACCCCTATACCAAGGAACTCCTCGCCGCCTTCGAGCCGGTGCCCTATGCCTCGGCCGCCCGGGCCGATACCTCGGTCAAGCTGCCGGTGCTGGAGGTGAAGGGCGTCGTGGCCGGTTACGGCCCGCTCGATGCCAAGGGGATGCCCAACAAGCTGGCGCTGCACAATGTCAGCTGCCGGCTTGACCGCGGGCAGAACCTCGGGGTGATCGGCGAAAGCGGCTCGGGCAAATCCACCCTCGCCCGCGCCATCGCGGGGCTGCTGCCGCCGGTTGCGGGCACGGTGCTGCTTGACGGTCAGACCCTCGCCCCCGCCGCCCATCTGCGCGACAAGGAACAGCTGCGCCGTCTGCAGATCGTCTTCCAGCTCGCCGATACCGCGCTGAACCCGGCCCGTTCGGTGGGCGAAATCCTCGGCCGTCCGCTGACCTTCTACCACGGCCAGAAGGGTGCCGCGCGCGACGCCGGGGTGGAGAGCCTTCTGGACATGGTCCGCCTGCCCCGCGCGATGAAGCACCGCCTGCCCGGCGAATTGTCCGGCGGGCAAAAGCAGCGCGTCAACCTCGCCCGTGCGCTGGCCGCCAAGCCCGATGTGGTCCTCTGTGACGAGATCACCTCCGCCCTCGATACCGTGGTCGCCGCCGCGATCATCGACCTGCTGAAGGAACTGCAGCGCGAGCTGCACCTGTCCTACGTCTTCATCAGCCATGACCTTTCGACGGTCCAGGCGATCTGCGACGATGTGATGGTGATGCACAATGGCGCGGTGGTCGAACGTCTGGCCGCAGCCAACCTCGCCGGCGGCGCGCAGCACCCCTATTCGCAGCTGCTTTTCGCCTCGGTCCCGAAACTGGACAGCAGCTGGCTCGATTCCGTACCCCTGCGCCAGGCAGAGTCGCAGAGCATGGTTAACGAGCTCTGATCTCCCCGCGCGTAGAGACGGAAGGAAGACCGAAGGAAGACAGCAAGAAGACCGCGCCAAAGCCCGGGTTTTGGACCTTTAAGCCAGCGTTCTGAAGGACTTGGGCAATTCACATCGGGAAGATGGTCTTCAGCGGCAGATGCGCCTTGATGAAGGGCGATTTCATCACCACGAAGCTGAAGTATTTGTCGATCCCGATGTCCATGTCGGTCAACCGCTCCATCAGGGTCTGATAATCGCCGATGCCTGCGGTGACGAACTTCAACAGATAGTCGTAACCGCCGGAAATCAGGTGACATTCGATGATCTCCTCCACCTTCTCGGCCGCCTGCTGAAAGCGGTGAAAGTCGATCTGGCGGTGGTTCTTGAGCGTCACTTCGGTGAAGACGGTGATGGTCTGGCCCAGCTTGGCAATGTCGATCTGCGCCGAATAGCCCAGGATGAACCCCGCCTGCTGCAGCTTTTTCACCCGCATCAGGCAGGGGCTTGGCGACAGATGCACCAGATCGGCCAGTTCCACATTGGTGATGCGGCCATTTTTTTGCAATTCGTGCAGGATGCGGATGTCGATCCGGTCGAGTTTCATGCGGCACCCCTTCGCAACGCCTGCGCCCATGCTACGCAGGATCTGCCGAAACCTCAACCGATTCAGCCCTCGCAGCGGGGTCTGGGCCCACAAAAACCAAAAAGTATAACGCTCTGCTTCTTGCGCGATTGTCAGCAGAAAATGCCGCATCTGGCGCGCGAGCGGTAGCCCCGCCCGGCCCGCGCGCCCTAGATTGAGGGCCAAGGAGGCCCCGATGCCCGCACCCCTTTACCACATCACCACCGCACAAAGCCTGCCCGATGCCGCCGATGTCGTGGTGATCGGCGGCGGAATCGTCGGCGTCAGCACCGCCTATTACCTGGCGCGCCGCGGCGTGAAGGTCGCTCTGGTCGAAAAGGGCCGGATCGGCGCCGAACAATCCAGCCGCAACTGGGGCTGGTGCCGCCAGCAGAACCGCGACGCCCGCGAACTGCCGATGGCGACCAAAAGCCTTGCCCTCTGGGACAAGCTGGCCGAAGAGATCGGCCTCGACCTCGGCTTTCGCCGCACCGGGTTGATGTATCTCTCCAACGACGAGGCCGAGATTGCCGGCTGGGCGCGCTGGCGCGATTTTGCGCGGGGTGAGGGTGTCGTGACCGAGATGCTCTCGGCGGCGCAGGCGACCGAGCGTGGGCGCGCCACCGGAAAGCCTTGGAAAGGCGGGGTTTTCTCGCCCACCGACGGGATTGCCGACACCCAGCGCGCCGCCCCCGTCATCGCCCTCGGGGTGGAGAAATTCGGCGGCTCGGTCCACCAGTTCTGCGCGGCGCGCGGGCTGGAGCTGGCCGGTGGCAGGGTCGCAGGCGTCGTCACCGAAGCCGGGGTGATCCGCACCCGCACGGTGGTGATGGCGGGCGGCGCCTGGGCCTCCTCCTTCTGCCGCCAGCTTGGCATCCGGTTCCCGCAGGCATCGGTGCGCGCCTCGATCCTTGCCGTGGGGCCCGGGGCGGATCTGCCCGACGCGCTCCACACCGCGCAGGTTTCGGCCACGCGGCGCGGCGACGGCGGCTATACGCTGGCGATTTCCGGCAAGGCGCGGATCGACATGACCCTGCAGCAGATGCGCTTTGCCCAAAGCTTCCTGCCGATGTTCTTCAAGCGGCGCAAATCCCTAGCCCTCGGCGGGCTGGAGGGCTTGCGCGGCGGCCACGAGACCCTGCGGCGCTGGCGGCTTGACGCGCCGACGCCGATGGAGGCCAACCGCATCCTCGACCCCGCCCCCGACCAGGCCCAGATCGCCGAGACCCTGCGCCGCGCCCGCCTGCTTTTCCCCGCGCTGGCCGATGCCAAGGTGACTGCCGCTTGGGCCGGTTACACCGACAGCACCCCAGATGGTGTGCCCGCGATCGGCGAGACTGGCGTGCCGGGGCTGATCCTCGCCGCGGGGTTCAGCGGCCATGGCTTTGGCATCGGCCCAGGGGCCGGCCATCTGATCGCGGATCTGGTCACCGGGGCGCCGCCGCTGGTGGATGCCGCCGACTATGACCCGGCCCGCTTTGCCCGATCGTCCTGGGGCAAGGTCGCCGAGTTCTGATCCCCAGCGCGGGTTCCACCACCTGCCCGAACCGTTGCTTTGCCCGGCCGCGCCGGAATTGTCAGGAAGGAGCCTGCCTTGTCCCCCCCGGTTCAGCGCGTCGTCAGCGACGCCACCCTGCCTACCCATGTCGATGTCGTCGTGATCGGCGGCGGCATCTCGGGGATCGCCGCGGCATGGGAGCTTGCACGGCGGGGCAGTTCGGTGGCGGTCGTCGAAAAGGGCGTGATCGCGGGCGAGCAGTCGAGCCGCAACTGGGGCTGGTGTCGCCAGCAGAACCGCGACGAACGCGAGCTGCCCTTGGCGATCCTGGCCCTGCGGATGTGGGACAGCCTGGCGAATGAGGCGGGCGATATGGGCTTTCGCCGCGCAGGGCTGGTCTATACCTCCAACGCGCCCGCAGATCTCGCCGCCTGGGAGGCCTGGGGTCAGATGGCCCGCGGCTATGGCGTTGACACCCGGATGATTTCCGGCGCCGAGGCTGCCGCCCTGCTGCCGCATCACGCCAGAACCTGGAAAGGCGGCGTCCATTCCCCCACCGATGGAAGGGCCGAGCCCGCCCTCGCCGTGCCCCAGATCGCCGAAGCCGCCCGCCGCCATGGTGCCAGCCTGCATCAGGGCTGCGCCGCACGCGAGATCGAGTTTTCCGCCGGGCGCGTCTCTGGCGTGATGACCGAGGCAGGGCGGATCGGCTGCGATGCCGTCCTTCTGGCCGGTGGCGCCTGGGCCGGGATGCTGTTGCGCCACCACGGGTTGAAATTCCTGCAGGCCTCGATCCAGTCCACCTCTTTCTTCACCGAGCCTGGGCCAGAGGTGATCGCGGGCGGCCATTCCACCCCGGATCTGACCCTGCGGCGGCGGCTGGATGGCGGCTATACGGTCGGCCTCAGCGGCTTTGGCAAGCTGCATCTGGCGCCGATGGGTCTGGCCCAGGCCCGCCCCTTCTGGCCCACCTTCGTCAAGCGCCGCGCCAAGCTGAGCTTCAGCCTCGGGCGCAGCTTCTGGTCTGGCCCCGACGCGCTGCGCCGCTGGACGGCGGACAGCGTCTCGCCCTTCGAGCAGAACCGCGTTTTGGACCCCGCGCCCGATGCCGCCCTGCTGCGCCGTGGATTGCGGGGCATGGCAGAGGCCTATCCCGCGCTCGCCGGTCTGAAGATCGCCAGCGCCTGGGGCGGCATGGTCGATTGCACGCCGGACGCCATTCCCGTCATCGGCCCGGTCCTGTCGCATCCGGGCCTCTTCGTCTCGGCCGGGCACACCGGGCACGGCTTTGGCACCGGCCCCGCAGCCGGGCGGCTGGCGGCAGAGTTGATCCGCGGCGATGCGCCCTCGGTCGACCCGCGCCCCTTCCGCTATGAACGGATGATCGACGGCACCGATCTGGGTGCGATGGGCATGATGTAAGGCAAGGCGCCCTAGCCAAGCGCTTGATTGACCAGCGAAAAGGTCTGCGCCGGGCCTTTGGTTACCGGCACCGACCCCAGCCCCATCCGGGTCACGGTGTCATAATGGCGGATGCCGCAGGCCACCAGAAACTCGCGGAACGGCCCTTCGGGCTGGCGGGTGTCCAGACGCAGGAACTGGCCCTGCATCGCCGCCACGAAGGGGGCGACGAGAGCGATGGCATCCGCATCCGTCTCGGCCACCACGGGGCCCACGACATGGCCGCGGCCGAACTTCCGACACAGGGCAAAGCCCGACACCTGGCCATCCCGCTCGATCACCCGACCGTCGGACTGCGCCAAAAGCCGCTCCACCACATCGGGCCGGGCCACCCCCATCGCGGCGCTGTCGAGCGCATGGATGGCGGGCCGATCCGCGTCTTGCAGCAGCCGCGTCCCGCCGGGGTTTGCGGCCAGCCCGGTCACCACGCCATTGTGCTGATAAGAGGGGCTGAGCGGCATGAACCCCAGCGAGATGTAAAGCCTGTAGGCCGCCCGCGTGGCGTTCAGCACCTTGCCGCGCGCGCCGACCTGATCGAAGATATGCCCCATCAGCCAGCGCCCGGCGCCATGTTCCTGCAAACGGGGCGAGGTGATCACCATCCCGATCGCCACATGCTCCGCCCCAAGCGGGAACCACATGGCCGAGCCGACCACCCGCCCGATCTCGTCCCGCGCGACGATGCCATGGCCAAGACCGATCACCAGCGCCCAATCCTCCGGGCGATGCGGCCAACCGACACCGATCGACAGCTCGTGCAGCTTCGGCACATCGGCCAGTTCCATCGGCGAGACCGCAAGCTCGTAGGATTCCAGCAATTTCGTAGGCGCAGCTTGCACGGCAACACTCCTCAGGCATCTTTTCGCAGTCTGCCCATCTTATCCGCGATCCACGAGCATTTCCTGCGCGTTTTGGCGACATGCTAGCAGAAGCTGCGGCAGGAATTTGCGGCACGCCCGGCAGGGGCCAAGGTGGTGGCGGTGTGCAGGAGAACCGGGACGCATCCGCCCGCATTGCCGCTGGCGCATATGGCGACCCCGGAAGGAATCGAACCCTCAACCTCGGACTTAGAAGGTCCTTGCTCTATCCAGTTGAGCTACGGGGCCGCACTGACGCTCTTTTGCGGCAGGCGCGGGTTTCACGCAAGGGTGCGCGTCATGAAAACCGACATCGGGTCCAGCACATAATCGCCGAAGGGCGGGCAATAGGTGAAACCCGCCCGTTCATAAAGCATGCGGGCCGGCAGGAACATGTCCTGCGACCCGGTCTCCAGGCTCAGGCGGGTGACGCCTGCGGCTTGGGCCGCCGTCACCAGATGCGACAGCATCCGCGAGGACAGGCCCTTGCCGCGGTGTTCGGCCAGCACATGCATCGACTTGATCTCGGCATGGCCCGGCTCGAAGACTTTGAAGGCGCCCATCGCCAGGGGCGCCCCCGCATCGCGCAGCACGAAGAAAGCCACCTCCGGCACATCCAGCGCGCCGGCATCCATCATGTGGATGCTTTCCGGCGGGGTGTCGTGGTGCATGTCCGCCGTATGGCGCGCGAAGAGATGCGCAAGATCCGGTCCGGCGGGGCTTTCCCTGGTGATCGTCTCGCTCAATTGCCACCCATCATCGGCGTGCCGTTGATCAGCAGCGAGCCCGGCTTGGAGGCGTCGATCTCCCAGACCAGCTTGCCGTCTTCCTGCTTGGCCATGCCCTGCGCCATGCCGAAGCCCATCATCGCCTGGCCCTTGATCTCGTCCGGGGCGGCCTGCAGCGCAGCTTGCAGCTTTTCGGCGCCGGTCAGGGTGACCTTGGCGGTGCCGGTCGGCACTTCGGTGTCGGGGCCGGCCACCATGGCGCCCTCATAGGTCAGCTCGTAGCCGTCGCCGGTGACAGCGCCCGGGTTCATCGTGATCGTCACGGTGCCCTTGGGCAGGAAAGCCGCCTGAACCGCCTTGTCGAACTCGGTGGTGTCGGCCATGCCGTCGGGCAGGTCAAACGCCCCCATGGCCGCCGTGGCACCCGCCGCCGCGTCGAAATCGGTGACCTGCACGTCGAAAGAGGCCTTCTGCGGCAGGATCGGCACGGCCCAGGCCGGCACCAGACCCTCGGGCAAGGTCACGCCCGACAGGGCAAAGCCCATGCGGCCCTTGCCATCGGCCACGACGCCGTTGATGTCCACGCTGGTCTTGATCTCGGCTACGCCGATCTGGCCGACCGGCGACTGGACCGAGATGTTGGTGGCGGTGCCGGTGCCCGAGACATTGCCGAAGATCGGGAACCAGTCGGTCAGCACGGTCTTCAGACCCGCCTTGTCGGCCTTCATCGCCTCTTCGCCCTGATGGGCGACGAACCAGGCGATGGCCTTGTAGGTCGCATCGGTCTTCAGCCCGGTGATGGTCATGTCCTGGCTGACGCTTTCGATCGTGTAGCTGATCGTTTGCGGCGCGCCGCCCTCGCCGGGGCTGGGCATTTCCATCGTGGAGGATTGGTTCTTGGCCACGGTCGTCATGTGCGAATCCACGCCGCCCGCCGCATTGGCCACCGACGTGCTGCTGCCCGAGATCGAATCGATCGTGTTGGTGCTGTTGGCCTGGCCGGCCTCGGCCTTGCCCATGACGGAGGAGGATTTGACGCCGGTCACCTCGAAGGTCGAGGTCGAGAAGGCCATCAGCTTTTCGTCAAAGGTGCCCTCGGATTTCACCGACTCCGCCGAAAACTCCACCGAGCCGCCCTCGGGCAGGGTCAGGCTGCCCTTCAGCGGCTGGTCTTCGGAGACGGCCCAGGTGCCATCGCCATTGTCGGTCAGGCTCATCTCGATCGGCGAAACGGTGCCTGCGATGCCTTCGTCCTTGCCCATCGCGATGAAGGGGCTGGCATCGAGCTTGACGGTATAGCTGTCGCCATCCGCCGTCACCTCGACCACACCTTCGGTGGCGCCGAGATAGGTCTGGAAGACCTGGGTCAGGTGATCGGCGCCGTCCTGGGTGGCCGGATTGGCCAGCGCGGTCGAAGCCATAAGAAGAGGAATCAGCGCAAGTGCATGCTTTTTCATGACAAACTCCGAAAAATGAAAAAGCCCCGTCGCCGGGGCCATAAAGCTCGGTAAGATCAGTGCGTCCAGACGCCCTTGCGGTTCGTCGCGAAATTCTCGCCATAGCCGCCGGGGCGGATATTGGCACGGCGGGCATGGGGGTCGATCACGTCGAAGGCGATGTCGCGCGCGCGGGCATAGTCTTCGGCGGCTTCCTTGGTGTCGAACCGCAGGCGGACCTGGCTGTCCATGTCGTCCGACGAGGTCCAGCCCATCAGCGGGTCAACTTCGCGGGCGGTGGCCGGGGCAAATTCCAGCACCCAGCCCTTGGCTTTGGCGGTGCCCGACTGCATCGCAGTCTTGGCGGGTTGGTAGATGCGCGCGCGCATGGAAAACCTCACGAGATCAGGGCTGCCTGCTATATTCCGAATATGGGGGGAAAGTGCAAGGTGCTGTCGGCTGGTTGCTGGGGTTGGGTGGGGTGTGTGGTGCGCCCAGCCGACAGTGTTTGCTGCTTGCCCCTTCAGCTTGCCCCGGAATGTTTCGCATTTCAACTGAAAGCTGCATATCTTTGGCGCAATTCCCCTAAAGTTGATCTGGCTTTCTTCACTTTGCGGCAGGAGGTCTTACCGATCGGTTAACCGCCCCCTTTAAAGGGAACAAAAACGGAATAGATTGGGGGCCGAAGGGAATCACCATGCCCCATAACAATTCCAACGCGCTCAACCCGCGTCCCGAAGTCCTCAGCCGGCCCAAGCTCGAGGGTGGGCGGCGCTTTGTCATGCAGACCCCGTTCCAGGCCGCAGGCGATCAGCCGACCGCGATTGCGGAGCTTTCCAAGGGGGTTCTGGCCGGCGATCACGACCAGGTGCTCTTGGGCGCCACCGGCACCGGCAAGACCTTCACCATGGCCAAGGTGATCGAGGAGACCCAGCGCCCGGCGATCATCCTCGCCCCGAACAAGACCCTCGCTGCCCAGCTTTATGCGGAATTCAAAGGGTTTTTCCCGGAAAACGCGGTCGAATACTTCGTCAGCTACTATGACTACTACCAGCCCGAGGCCTATGTCGCCCGCACCGACACCTTCATCGAGAAGGAAAGCCAGATCAACGAACAGATCGACCGGATGCGCCACTCGGCCACCCGTGCGCTTCTGGAGCGCGATGATGTGATCATCATCGCCTCGGTCTCCTGCATCTATGGCATCGGCTCGGTCGAGACCTATTCGGCCATGACGCAAGACCTTGTCGTGGGCCAGAACTACGACCCGCGCCGGATGATGGCGGAACTGGTGGCGCAGGCCTATCGGCGCAACGACATGGCCTTTGCGCGGGGCAGCTTCCGGGTGCGCGGCGATACGGTGGAACTTTGGCCCGCCCACCTTGAAGACCGCGCCTGGCGGTTTTCCTTCTTCGGCGAAGAGCTTGAAGCGATTATCGAATTTGACCCTTTGACCGGGGCCAAGACCGATGTCTTCAAGCAGATCCGCATCTATGCCAACTCGCACTACGTCACCCCGCGCCCGACGCTGCAACAGGCGATCAAGGGCATCAAGATCGAGCTGCAGCAGACGCTGGACCGCTTCATCGCCGAGGGCAAATTGCTCGAGGCGCAGCGGCTGGAGCAGCGCACCAATTTCGATGTCGAGATGATGGAAGCCACCGGCGCCTGCGCCGGGATCGAGAACTATTCCCGCTACCTCACGGGCCGCGCGCCGGGCGAGCCGCCGCCGACGCTGTTCGAGTTCATCCCTGACAATGCCATTGTTTTTGCAGACGAATCCCACGTCTCGGTGCCGCAGATCGGCGGCATGTACAAGGGCGACTACCGGCGCAAGTTCACCCTGGCGGAACACGGTTTCCGCCTGCCCTCCTGCATGGACAACCGGCCCCTGAAGTTCGAGGAATGGGACGCGATGCGCCCGCAATCGGTCTTCGTTTCGGCCACCCCGGCCTCGTGGGAGATGGAGCAGGCCGGCGGCGTCTTTGTCGAACAGGTGATCCGGCCCACCGGTCTGGTCGACCCGATGGTCGAAATCCGCCCGGTCGAGATGCAGGTCGATGACCTTCTGGACGAGGTGCGCCGCGTCTCGGCCGCCGGGATGCGGACGCTTGTGACGACGCTGACCAAGCGGATGGCCGAGGATCTGACCGATTACATGCACGAACAGGGCATCCGCATCCGCTATATGCACTCGGACATCGACACGCTGGAACGCATTGAAATCCTGCGGGATTTGCGGCTTGGCGCCTTCGATGTGCTGGTCGGGATCAACCTTCTGCGCGAGGGGCTCGACATTCCGGAATGCGGGTTGGTTGCGATTCTGGACGCCGACAAGGAAGGCTTCCTGCGCTCGGAAACCTCGCTGATCCAGACCATCGGACGTGCCGCGCGCAACGCCGACGGCCGGGTGATCATGTATGCCGATCGCATCACCGGCTCGATGGAGCGCGCCCTGGCGGAGACCAACCGCCGGCGTGACAAGCAGATCGCCTATAACCTCGAACACGGTATTACGCCGCAGACGGTCAAGAAGAACGTCGAGGACGTGCTGCAGGGTCTGTGGCAGGGCGATACCGATCAGGCGCGCGTCACGGCCAAGGTCGAAAAAGCCAATGTCGGCCAGAACCTTGCCGCCCATCTGGAGGCCCTGCGCCTGCAGATGCGCAAGGCCGCCGAGAACCTGGAATTCGAGGAAGCCGCCCGCCTGCGCGACGAGGTCAAGCGACTGGAAGCGGTGGAGCTCGCCGTGGCCGACGACCCCCTGGCGCGGCAGAGCGTCATCGACGAGGCGGTGGAAGAGGCGGTCTCGAAGTCGGGGCGCAGCACCGCGGGCCGGGCCGGACAGCGCGGCGGCAACAAGCGGCGGCGCTGAGGCCGCCGCGGGCCATCCCCTTGAAACGGCGCGTTAAAACGCCGCCGCGACCTCGTACATCACCGGTTCGAACCGCGAGCAGAGCGCGGCGATCCGGCGGTTTCTTTCGCGCATTTCCGGGGTGCGCAGCATCTGCATGAAATCCTCGCGCCGCTGCCATTGCGAGTAATTGGCGATCCGCGTCTGGGCGTCGTTCACATGCAGCCCGGCCGAGATGAACCCCGACTGATGGCGGATGAAGGCGTCATAGGCCGCGTTCAGCTCGTCCAGCAGGTCGGCGCAATGGCCGGGGGTGGTCTCGAAGGTGGTGATCACGGTCTGCCCGTGAAAATCGGCTGAAATCTTCGTCATGTCGGCCTCCCTTTTGTCCAGCCTAGACCCCGCAAGGGCATCGGGCAAGCTTGGCATCGGCGCCGTCAGGCCCTAGACTGAACCGGCACCCGGCGGACCGGTTTGCCACGCAGGAGAGCCAGTGATGAGAGAGCGCAAACCCTTCCTTGACGCCAATCACCCCATGTTTGCAAAGACTTGGGTGCGGGTGCTGACCACCGCCCTCCCCCTCGCCTGGGGCCTGTTCGAATTCTGGCAGGGCGAGCCGATGTGGGGCCTGATGTTCTGCGCCGCCGGGGCCTATGCCGGCTGGAAGCTTTTCATCGACAAGAGCTGAGCCGCCCACGGATCTCGCCGCTATCCCCTTGCGTCGGCAGCGGTTTGCAACCCGTCACCTGTTGCACCACCTGCAGCATCGTTTCCTTGATCTGGGGGCGTTCGGCGACGCTGGCCCAGCCGTGGCGCACCACCTCGAAGGCCGTGCCGTTGCGCCAGACGGTGTAATCGCGGCCATCGACCGCAACCTTCACACTTTGCGCCCCGATCATCTGCGGCGCGGGGCTGGCATCGCAGGCGGCCAGAAGAAGGATGAGGATTATCATGCGCATGGCGCCATATCCTCATGTGCCGGTTAATTTTCGGTTAAGAAAATCCTGCCGTCTTGCCCGCGTCTTCCTTCCGTCTTCCTTCCGTCTCTACGCCCGCCCCGGTCAGATCTGGTTAACCGGCCCGGTCTATCTTTCAGGCCGGAGGGCAAGATGACCGATCTCAAACACCAGAGCGCGACCCAGACCAGACACTACACCTATATGGCGGATGTGATGCGCCGCCTCGAATGGGACCTGCACAACACGATCGAGATGACCGGCCGCATCCCGGAGGAATGGCACCAGATCGCCCGCGCCACGCCGGAGGCTGCGGGGGTCAAGGTCAACCTGCGGCTCGATGCCGATGTGGTGAAATTCTTCAAGTCGATGGGCGAAGGTTACGGCCCGCGCATCAACACGGTGCTTAAAAGCTACATGCATGCCCGCCTCGCCGGGGTGATCAAGGGGGCCGAGACCATCGCCCATTACCGCAAGCGCGCCGAACTCCATGACGAGGGCAAGCCCGCCTTCGGGGTGACGGCGCAAAGCCTGGGCGAGGTGTGGGAGGATGACGGCCCCCCTGCCCCGGGCAAGGCCCGCGCCCGCATGGCCGAGGAGCTGCAGCGCCGTCACGCCGAAACCGGCGCGCCGGGCGACCCGAAGGACTGGTTCCGCCTGCGCTGATGCGGCTTTCACGGTCCCCGCCTCGGCAATTCTCGGCCTAGGGCCAAGGCAGGTCAGGACATTCCCGCCGCCGGCCTGCTAGGGTGGCTGCCGCCTCGCCCCGCGCGGGCCCGTTTCAAGGAGATTTCGATGCGCCTCATCCTGCCGCTGCTGTGCCTGACCGCCCTGATCGCCACCGCCGGTTGCCAAACCATCGCCGGTGCCGGACGGGACCTGTCCTCGGCCGGCCACGCCGTCACGACGGAGGCGCAGAAGGCCGCGAACTGAGGCAGCTTGGGTTTTGGCGTGGGGGCCGGTGCGTGAGATCACGCACCCGCCCTGTTAAGTCTGGCCCTGTTACATCTGGTCTTGCGCCTGATCGGCGCTTTGGGTGACGGTTTGCCCGGCGCCCTGAAGATCACGCCCGGCCCCCTTCATGGTCTCGCAAGCGGACAGGGCCAGGATGGCAAGAAGGGCGATGACGGGGGTGGTGCGACGCAGGGACATGGGAGACTCCTTTGAATGACAGGGGTCAACGCGGGGCCCGGCAAAGGGTTCCGCAGGCGAGGCGCTTTCGGCGGGGATCGGCCGGGGGCGCCAGACCTTGCACCCAACGGCCGCTTGCGGCAGCGGAGTCCGGGGCGACCAGGGGCCGATCAGGGGACCTGCCGGGGGCAGGTCACCCGGCCCCTTGGCCGGAGGCTGAAAGCCGGAGGCCAAGAGGGGTTGTGCCGCAAGCCGGAGAGATGGAAATCGGGGCGCGCCTGCCTGGGCTGGCGCAACGCGCCTGCCGGGGGCAGGCAGGCGCGGCCCGATTTGACGCGGGTCAAATCGGGCAAAGAACGAATGCAATCGCAGCGGTGCTCGAAACCAGCTTGAACCCTATAGCTTAATGAGGTTGATCAACTTATCAATTTCAGACCATCTTCTAACGATTCCAAAATCATTTAGCCAGTCTATTAAGGAGAGATAGCTGTCTGTGGTCAGCGAACGCGCCGATCCATCCTTAGCCGTTCTGTTTACTACAAAGAATTGATCGCGCTTCCCGTACTCGTATTTCGCTGAGTCAAGTTCAAACTCTGATTTCTTATTCATGGGAACATGTTTCGCAACGGAAACTGAGTTCGGAGTGGGAAGACTTATCCAGTCGGCTACCTCCGCGAGCCGGATCCGGTGCGCAACATCTGCAGAAAAAACCAACTCCTCTCTCGTCCGGCCAAATTCATACTTGAGCACACCGCGTGATCGAGTTTCTCGAATCACTTCGAAAGCCGGGTAGATGTCTGAATCAGAAGTAAGAATTTCGATTTCGTCGGCAATTCCAGTTAGCGCATACTTTACCGCGTCTACCGCAATCCAAGTATCGACACCCTTCTGCTCCAATACTTCGCTTGCATCCCTCCTGCGCCCCTCAGTTTTCAGGCGAGTTATTCCGTCTTTAACCTGCATGTTGGGGTGGGCGCGCATCGTGTTGAGAAACCCCAGCTTCTTGGCCTCGATTTCATCAAATTCTACTTCAGTCTGCTTTGCCTTCTTTATCGGGAGAGCATCATAATAGACTGTTCTATACGACGAACCGCAGAGTGCTTGAAGATTTAGCTCAAAGCTCTCAGCGCCAATTAGTTTGCACGCATCCATGCAAACTCCATATAAGAAGGGACCGTCAATCAGTCGATAAATGGAGTGCGCCACAACAATTCTTCCCGCAGAGGACCGGCCTATGCCCAATCCTAACCCAAGACCAAGCATCACCCATCCATCTTCAGCGCCGAAATGAACGCCTCCTGCGGGATCTCGACCTTCCCGAACTGGCGCATCCGCTTCTTGCCCTCTTTCTGCTTCTCCAGCAGCTTCTTCTTGCGGCTCGCGTCGCCGCCATAGCATTTGGCGGTCACGTCCTTGCGCATCGCACTCAGCGTCTCGCGCGCGATGACGCGGGAGCCGATGGCGGCCTGGATCGGGATCTTGAACATGTGGCGGGGGATCAGCTCTTTCAGCTTTTCCACCATGGCGCGGCCGCGCATCTCGGCCCGGTCGCGGTGGACCATCATCGACAGGGCGTCGACCGGCTCGTCATTGACCAGGATCGACATCTTGACGAGGAAATCCTCGCGGTATTCCGACAGGACATAGTCGAAGCTGGCATAGCCCTGGGAGACCGATTTCAGCCGGTCGTAGAAGTCGAAGACCACCTCGGCCAGCGGCAGGTCGTAGACCACCATCGCGCGGTTGCCGGCATAGGAGAGGTCAAGCTGGATGCCGCGGCGGTCCTGGCAGAGCTTCAGGATATCGCCGAGATAGGTGTCGGGGACGAGGATCGTGGCCTTGATCCGCGGCTCCTCGATATGGTCGACGAAGGTGAGGTCGGGCATGTCGGCGGGGTTGTGCAGATCGCGCACCTCGCCGTCCTTCATGTAGAGGTGGAAGACCACCGAGGGCGCGGTGGTGATGAGGTCGAGGTTGTACTCGCGCTCCAGCCGGTCGCGGATGACTTCGAGGTGGAGGAGGCCGAGGAAGCCGCAGCGGAAGCCGAAGCCGAGGGCGGCGGAGGTTTCCATCTCGGTCGAGAAGGAGGCGTCGTTGAGGGACAGCTTCTCGATCGCCTCGCGCAGGTCTTCGAACTGGGCGGCGTCGACCGGGAAGAGGCCGCAGAAGACCACGGGTTGCGCCGGTTTGAAGCCGGGCAGCGGTTCGGTGCAGCCCTTGCGTTCGTGGGTGACGGTGTCACCGACGCGGGTGTCGCGGACCTGCTTGATCTGGGCGGTGAAGATGCCGATCTCGCCGGGCCCAAGCTCGGCGATGTCGACCATCTGGGGTTTGAGGACCGCAAGCTTTTCGATGCCATAGACGGCATTGGTCTGCATCATCCTTATCCGGTCGCCCTTCTTGACCACGCCGTCCATGACGCGGATCATGGTGACGACGCCGAGGTAGGCGTCATACCAGCTGTCGACCAGCATGGCCTTCAGGGGCGCGTCGCGGTCGCCCTTCGGCGGCGGCAGGCGGGTGACGATGGCCTCCAGCACATCGGGGATGCCGAGGCCGGATTTGGCGGAGATTTCGATGGCATCCGAAGCGTCGAGGCCGATCACATCCTCGATCTGCTGCTTGACCCGCTCGGGCTCGGCGGCGGGGAGGTCGATCTTGTTCAGGACGGGAACGATCTCGTGCCCGGCATCAAGGGCCTGATAGACGTTGGCGAGGGTCTGCGCCTCGACCCCTTGGGAGGCGTCGACCACCAAGAGCGAGCCTTCGACCGCGCGCATCGAGCGGGAGACCTCATAGCCGAAGTCGACGTGGCCGGGGGTGTCGATCAGGTTCAGGACATAGGTCTTGCCGTCCTTGGCCTTGTAATCGATCCGCACCGTGTTGGCCTTGATCGTGATGCCGCGCTCGCGCTCGATATCCATGCTGTCCAGCAGCTGGGCCTTCATGTCGCGGTCCTTGACCGTGCCGGTTGACTGGATCAACCGGTCGGCGAGGGTGGATTTGCCGTGGTCGATATGGGCCACGATGGAGAAGTTGCGGATGAGGTCAAGCTGGGTCATGCGCAAGCCTATAGCCGGAAGCGCAAGGGCGGGAAAGGGGGCATGCGGGCGGTTTTCGCCCTGAAAAACCGGGGTTCCGCCGCCCTGCCCTAGGCTGCGGGCCAGGCCTGCATCGCCATGTCCACCACGCGGTCGAGCGCCTCGGTCGGCGTGCCGGCCTGGGCCATCGAGGCGATGCCGAAGAGGGTGGCCTCGATGAAATCGCCGAAGGCCCGGGCGTCGGCGGTTTTGGGGAACTGACCCTCGGCCACGGCGCGCGCGATGCGGCCCTCCACCGCCCTGCGCGAGGCGCTGGCGAGGGATTTCATCTCTGCCGCGACCCCCTCGGGCAGATCATCGCTGCCGGTGGCGGCCATGTTGGTCATCAAAAGGCACCCGGCCGGCAGATCGGGCCGCGCCATCCGGCGAATCGCGGCGCGCAGATAGCCGCGCAGCGCGGCTTTCGCCTCGGGTTCCTCTTCCATCGCGCGGATCGGCGGGGCGACGTAAAGCTGGTTGTAGCGGTCGAGCGCGGTCAGAAACAGCGCCTCCTTGTTGCCGAAGGCGCCGTAGAGGCTGGGCTTGTTCAGCCCCGTCGCCGCGCAGAGATCGACGAGGGACGTGCCCAGAAACCCTTGTTTCCAAAAGACATCCAGCACGCAATTCAGCGTGGTCTCATCATCGAAGGAACGGGGGCGACCCCGGGGCGCGGACATGGCGTGCTCTTTTTCCTGCACAGCGCGGGCTGCGCTGTTGACTATATCTGTACCGATCGGTATTAATTACCGCCTGGTACAGATATAGCGCACAACAGGGCGCGGGAAAAGGACTGACGATGAGCAAACTTCAGGACAAGCGTGTGCTGATCACGGGCGGCACCACCGGGATCGGGCTGGAGACGGCAAGGCTGTTCCTCGCCGAGGGCGCCAAGGTCGCCATCACCGGGCAATCGGCGGCGCGGGTGGCGGCGGCGGGGCATGAACTGGGCGCGGATGTGCTGGCCCTGCGGGCCGATGTCACCTCGCGCGCCGAGATGGCGGCGGCGGTGGCCCAGGTGGCGGCGGCCTTCGGCGGCCTCGACGTGGTCTTTGCCAATGCCGGCGTGGCCCCACTGGCGCCACTGGAAGCGATTGACGATGTGCATCTGGCCGGGCTTCTGGGCATCAACATCAACGGCGTGGTGATTACCGTGCAGACCGCGCTGCCGCATCTGAGCGAGGGGGCCTCGGTCATCCTCACCGGCTCGGCCGTGTCGGACAAGGCGCTGCCGGGTGGCAGCATCTATGCCGCGACCAAGGCGGCGGTGCGCTCGCTGGCGCGGAGCTGGACGCTGGAGTTGGCGCCGCGCGGCATCAGGGTCAATGTCCTGTCGCCGGGCATGACCGAGACGCCGATCTTCGGCAAGATGGGGATGCCGGATGCGGCGGTGGCGGGATTTGTCAGCCAGATCCCGGCGGGCCGTGCGGCCCAGCCCTCCGAGATGGCGCAGGCGGCGCTTTACCTCGCCAGCGGGGAATCGGCCTATATGCGGGCCGGCAATCTGGTGGTGGATGGCGGCTGGTCCGCGGTCTGAAACGGGGCGGCGAGGTGGCTTCGTCCCCCCGCCCCTCCCCAAGCTCTAGGGGTCATCCGTCACGGTGCCACAGTTTGTGGGGCGCCATGGTGGGGCGCCAGCGAAAACCCGCACAAACCCCTGCCAGGGTTGAAAAATCCCTTTCGAATCGGTACCATGCTTGCAACAAAAACCACTGAGGCGGGGTTCTCCCGACCTTGCGGCAAGAGGCAGTATGATGCGCAAGTTGCTTTTCGGGGCCGGTTTTGCCGCCCTTTCGCTGTTTTGCATGGCCGGGGTTGCCTCGGCCGGGCCGATCGAGAACGCCTGCATGAAGTCGAACCGCAGCTCGGGCAACCGCTCGCTGTGCAGCTGCATCCAGCAGGTGGCGGATGTCACGCTGGGCGGGTCGGATCAGCGGCTGGCGGCGACCTTCTTCAAGGACCCCGACAAGGCGCAGAAGGTCCGCATGTCGCGCTCGGCCCAGGATGATGCCTTCTGGAGCCGCTATGTGACCTTCGGCAACCAGGCCAAGCAGGCCTGCGCCGGCTGAGGCCTAGCCGAATTTCACCACCGGAAGGGCGAGCCCCGGCGGACAGTCGGGGGCGGGTTCCGGCGTGCCCAGCGTGGTGGTGAGCGGCACGATCCCGGCCCAGACCGGCCAGGCGCGGTCTTCGGGCGGATCATCCGGCATGCCGTCGCCGATCTTGGCCGAGGCTTCGTCGATTACCATGGTCAGGACGGCGGTGGCCTTCAGCTCCTGCCGGGTCATCGGGCGCAGCTGGGGCCAGCGGCCGGGAAAGAGCTGGTCCATCATGGCCTTGAGATGGCTTTCCTTTTCCTCCGGGTCCGTCACGACATGGGCGGTGCCGAACAGCATGGCCGAGCGGAAGTTGACCGAATGCTCGAACCCCGAACGGGCCAGCACCAGGGCGTCGGTCAGGGTGACGGTCAGGCAGACCGGGCTGCCGTCGATGGCGCGCAGAAAGCGGCTGGCGGCAGAGCCATGCCAGAAGACGCGGTCACCGACCCGCCATTGCAGCGTGGGCGTGACATGGGGCGCGCCCTGCACCACATAGCCGACATGGGCCACCGGGCAGGCATCGAGGATGGCGTCGATCGTCGCCCGGT
Organism: Rhodobacter sp. P1_C2; assembly: GCF_056406375.1. NCBI lineage: Bacteria > Pseudomonadati > Pseudomonadota > Alphaproteobacteria > Rhodobacterales > Rhodobacter > Rhodobacter sp. P1_C2. Next base: position 442 of record NZ_JBFUAG010000016.1, on the reverse strand, counting down.
CATGGGCGGCCTTTTCGGACATCCGGCGCAGGCGGGTGCGGTCGGTCGGGGCGGCTTGCTGGGTCATCGGTCCTCCGGCGGGGCGCGAATTTTCGGCGAAAATTCGGGGGAAGGCTGCGAATTTTCTGCGAAAATTCGGAAGGGCGGGGGCGAATTTTCTGCGAAAATTCAGGTGGGACGGTGGGGTCCTGCGGGAATTTTCGCAGAGGGTCTTGACTAGCAGAGGGGGTTTTTCCGGCAGATTTCGAGGAGAAGCCGGGTGAGATCCTCGCCCCGATTGTTGTACCTGAACTCGCACTCCTTCAAGTGCAGAGAAAAGGTGGCGGGGCTGATGCCGCGGAACCTGGCGAGGCGGGTCTTGGCATAGCCCCAGAAGGCCTCGATGCCATTGATATGGACTTCGCCACGCACGAATTCGTCGCGGCCATGGTCGACGCGGACA
>NZ_JBFUAG010000015.1:0-149553 GCF_056406375.1 Rhodobacter sp. P1_C2 | reverse complement strand
TCGGCTATGCCCATGTCCGCGTCGACCATGGCCGCGACGAATTCGTGCGTGGCGAAGTCCATATCAATGGCATCGAGGCCTTCTGGGGCTATGCCAAGACCCGCCTCGCCAGGTTCCGCGGCATCAGCCCCGCCACCTTTTCTCTGCACTTGAAGGAGTGCGAGTTCAGGTACAACAATCGGGGCGAGGATCTCACCCGGCTTCTCCTCGAAATCTGCCGGAAAAACCCCCTCTGCTAGTCAAGACCCTTCGTCGAAAATTCGTGGCTCGATTTTTCGACGAAAAATCGTGACTTAGAAACGCACGGCAATGGGGCCTGAGTGGCAGATCACCACGAGCTGACTGCCCGCCTCGATCAGGTGAAAACCACGCGCTCGGACCGAGCGTTCAAAGCGTTCGAGACCAATTTCCGTTTCCACCCAATATTTCGAACGACGCACAACACCGCCTGAAGCGGCGGATTTTGCGCTGAAAACGTGGTCGAGCCACAGATCGGGATTGGTGTTGCGCGGGTTGTCCATGGGGCGAATTTACCGCCCCATGGTTAACAAATTCCTTAAAACTCAGCCTCGCGCGCGACGCCCACCGCGGCGGCCCGAGGTGGCGGCGGTGGCCGCGGCCGAGGCCTCGGCGAAGGTGGCCCCAGCCTCGACCGCCTCGATCACCTTGGCAAAGCGGATCCATTCGCCGCCATTGGCGTCATGGTTCATCAGGAAATTGGCGGCGCGGATCGCCTCCATTTCCGGCTGACGCACCGGGTTCATGATGGCAGAGGTCATGCCAGCGCCAATCGCCATCGGCAGGAAGGCCGCGTTCACGCCATGCCGATGCGGCAGGCCGAAGGAGATGTTGGAGGCGCCGCAGGTCGTGTTGACCCCGAGCTCCTCGCGCAGGCGGCGGACCAGGGCGAAGACCTGCTGACCGGCCGAACCCATCGCGCCGACCGGCATCACTAGGGGGTCGACCACGATGTCATGCGCCGGAATGCCGAAATCGGCGGCGCGTTCGACGATCTTCTTGGCCACGGCAAAGCGGACGTCGGGGTCCTGGGAAATCCCGGTGTCGTCGTTCGAAATCGCCACCACCGGCACGTTGTACTTCTTCACCAAGGGCAGAATGCGTTCCAGACGCTCTTCCTCGCCGGTCACCGAGTTCAGCAGCGGACGCCCCTCGCAGGCCAGAAGCCCGGCCTCCAGTGCGGCGGGAACCGAACTGTCGATGCACAAGGGCACATCGGTGATGCCCTGGATGATCTCGATCAGCTTCTTCATCAGGGGCGGTTCGGTGAAGTTGTTGTCGGCGTAGCGCGGGTCCACGGCCATCTTGTTGGTGAAGACGGCACCGGAGTTCACGTCGAGCAGGTTGGCCCCGCAGGCCACCTGTTCCAGCGCGTCCTTGATCACGGTGTCGAAATTGTCGAGCTCCAGCTCGGCCGCAAGCTTCTTGCGCCCAGTGGGATTGATGCGCTCGCCGATCACGCAGAAGGGCTCGTCAAAGCCGATGATCACGGTTTTCGTTTTCGATTCAACGACGGTACGGGTCATTGTTCAACCTCCCTCTTACGCTTTGGCCGGCACGCCTGCGGTGCCGCCATTATCGGTTACCCATTGGGCATTGGTCTTGATGCCACCCAGCGGGAAGAAATGCACCTGCTCGATGTTGAAGCCCGGAGTCTTCGCCTTGTGCGCGGCAAGCTCGGCCACGACATCGGTCGGCTCGTAAGGCAGCAACAGCTTGGTCACGTCCATGGCGCGCTTTTGCAGCACGCGCAAGGAGGGGCCGACACCGCAGGCGATGGCGAACTTGATCAGGGTTTGCAGCTTCGCCGGGCCCGCCACGCCGATATGCACCGGCATCTTCACGCCGGCCTCTGCCAGCTTGTTGGCCCAGGCGATCACCGGGGCGGCTTCAAAGCAGAACTGGGTCGCAATCGCCATCTTGGCATCGGTCCGGTCGGCGAAGGCCTGTTTCCAGGCCAGGGCCTTCATCACCACCGCATCGCCGCCATCCTTGTCGATGTCCTTGTTGCCCTCGGGGTGGCCCGCGACATGCAGACGCTCGAAACCGTCGAAGAGGCCGGTCTCGATCATCTGCATCGAATTGTCGAAATCACCCGCCGGGGTGGAGACCCCACCGCCGAGCAGCAGCGCCTGCTTCACACCTGCCTCGCCCTGATAGCGTGCGATCCAGGAGGCGAGGGTGGCCTTGTCATGGATGATCCGCGCCGGGAAATGCGGCATCACGTCAAAGCCTTCGCCGGCGATCCGCTTGGCGGTGGTCACCATGTCATCGATCGGCGTGCCCTCGATATGGGCGATGTAGACGCGGGTGCCCTTGGGCAGAAGGGCGCGGAAATCCTCGACCTTCTCGGCCGTGCGCGGCATGACCTCGATCGAATAGCCTTGCAGGAAGGCCTCGACCTCTTCGGTCACGGGGGCGGGCGTTGCGGCGTCGCGGCGGAAGTTGAACAGGGCCATGTCGTATCCTTTAAATCAGGCTTTCGCCCAACCGTCAGAGGTGATGAGGGATTTCAGACGCTCGGTATCATATGCGGCCTCGATCTTCGCGGCCTCGGCCTCGGCCACCTCCATCTGCTCGCCTTCGACGGTGAAGGGCGGCGCCTTGCGCCATTCGGCCAGATAGGCATCGGCATCCTTGGCGCCGATCTTCATGGCGCAGCGGTCGATGGCCTGTTCGAAGCGTTCGGTCAGCTTGACCTTGGCGCCCGAGCGGCCCTTGCCGACGATGATCTGGGCGGGAATGTCGCGCCAGTAGACGATGGTGACTTCAGGCATGGGAGATGATTCCAGCGTGTAAGTGATGGACCTGTGTAGCGCCGATTTGCGACAGCCGATGCCGGATTTCGACATGAGGCAGCACCAATGCGACGGCCTTCATTCCGCCCGATTGCGGGCTTGAGCGCAAGCCACAACGGGTCTACGATGAGGGCAACCATAGATGGAGGGCGGCGATGACGCCCCAGCGTCCCCGGGGAGCGGACGCAGAAGCGCGCGAGGTCGATCCTGACACGGGGTCCCTCCTGCCGGAAACGTCTGGCTCCTCTACGACCGGGTCCCGGCTTTATGCCGCCGTGGATCTCGGAACAAACTCGTGCCGGATGCTGATTGCCCAACCGCGGGGCAGTCAGTTTCAGGTCATCGACAGTTTTTCCAAGACTGTCCAACTTGGCGCCGGGCTTGAGGCGTCGGGCAAGCTGTCGCGCGCCTCGATGGGGCGCACGATCCAGGCTTTGCGAATCTGCCAGAAGAAGATCGAGAAACACGGCGTCAAACGGATGCGGCTGGTCGCGACCGAAGCCAGCCGCCGGGCGCGGAACGCGCGCGAGTTCATGCGCCAGATCCGCCGCGAGACCGGGTTGACCGTCGATATCATCGGCGCCGAGGAAGAGGCACGGCTGGCGGTGATCTCCTGCGCGCCGCTGGTCCGGCGCGAGACCGATCAATTGCTGATCGTCGACATCGGCGGCGGCTCGACCGAGCTGGTCTGGATCGACCTGTCCGATGTCACCCCCGAGGATCGGCCGAGGTCGATCATGCGGCTTTCCTCCGGCTTTGAACGGCAGGGCAAAGGCGATGCGCGGGTGGTGGACTGGATCTCGGTGCCGCTCGGGGTCGCCACGCTGAAGGACCAGTTCATCGATGTCGAGGATGACGCCGCGCGCTTTGCCCTGATGAGCTGGTTCTTCGAGGAAAGCCTCGCCACCTTCTCGCCCGCCAATGCGGCGCAGCCGAGGAAGGGCTTCCAGATCATCGGCACTTCGGGGACCGTGACCACGGTCGCCGCCTCGTTTCTGGGGCTCCGGCGCTATGATCGGGCCAAGGTGGATGGTCTGGTGATGAGTTCCGACCAGATCGACCTTGTCATCCGCGACTATCTGGCGCTTGGTCCGGAAGGGCGCCGGTCGGATCCGCGCATCGGGCGCGACCGGCATACGCTGATCATGTCCGGCGCGGCGATCCTGCAGGCCTTGATGCGGATCTGGCCGACCGATCAGCTTTCGGTGGCGGATCGTGGTCTGCGTGAAGGTCTGCTATACGCGCAGATGAGCGCCGACGGCGTGTTGGAAGACGGACCTTTTGAGTGATGGGCCTTGACGTATGACTGAGACGAATGATTCCGGACGTGGCCGGCGCGAGCTGCGGGTGAAGGTCAAGACGGCCAAGGGCAGGAAACTGTCCTCGACCCTCTGGCTGGAACGGCAGCTGAACGACCCCTATGTGATCAAGGCCAAGCGCGAAGGCTATCGTGGCCGCGCCGCCTACAAGATCCTCGAGCTGGACGACAAATACGGCTTTCTCAAACCCGGGGCCCGGGTGGTCGATCTTGGCTGCGCGCCGGGCGGCTGGTGTCAGGTCGCCGTGCCGCGGGTGAATGCCCTGGGCGAGAAGGCGGGCAAGCCGGTCGGCACCGTGCTGGGCATCGATCTGCAGGAGATCGAGCCGATTGCGGGCTGCGAGCTGCACCAGCTCGACTTCCTCTCGGAAGGGGCGGATGACCTGGTCAAGGGCTGGCTTGGCGGGAAGGCCGATGTGGTCATGTCCGACATGGCGGCCTCGGCCTCTGGCCACAAGGGCACCGACCACTTGCGCATCATCGCGCTGGTCGAGGCGGCGCTCGCTTTTGCCTTCGACGTGCTGGAGGACGGCGGCACCTTCGTCGCCAAGGTTCTGGCCGGCGGCGCCGAGGTGCAGATGCAGACACTTTTAAAGAAGTCGTTCAAGAAAGTCGCCAATGTGAAGCCGCCGGCGAGTCGCGCTGATTCGTCCGAGAAGTTCGTGGTGGCCCAGGGCTTCCGCGGCCGCTCGGCCGAGACGGATGCCTTTACGCAAGTGTGATACTGCTGCGCGGCGCCAAACGAAAAAGGGCACCCTGGGGTGCCCTTTTTCGTGTCCGGCAAATTTCTGTCCGGGCTGTCGTCTTCAGCCAGCCCAGGTGCGGACCGGGCCGCAATCCATGTGCACGAAGTTCGAACGGTAGTAGTGACCGACGCCGCCCGCCTGGCAGGCCTGCGCGGCGGAAGCCATCTGCGACACGCTGCGCGAGCGCAGACGCAGGTCGGCAGCCATGCCCTGGATGTGCAGCGAATGCTTGGCCACGCCATGCGATTCCGAACGCAGCATCGCATTGGTTTGCGGGGTGCGGTAGCCGGACAACAACATGTAGGGTTCTTTGACGTCCAGCAGATGGTGCGTCGCGGCGATGATGTCCATGTTATGGGGGTTCATCGCGATGGTCTGGTCCGCGCGCAGATCGCGCATGAAATGGCTGATTTCCTTCACGACTTCCGGAATGTACTTGCCGTCTACCCAGTAGATCGCATTCACGGATTCGCCCGAACGCCCGGAGTACATGTTCACGCGGCGGATGTCGCCGGCTCCTTTCAGGAAGCCGAAGGCCTTGGCATAGGTAGGTGCGGCAACGACTGTACCAGCTGCAAAAATCCGCAGCAAAGCACGCCGCGAAACCCCTGCGTTTTCCGTTTCCATCATTGTGAAGCCTGTCCCGTATGTCTCTGTGTGACCGTCTTTTTGACGGCTTTGTTTCCGCCTCGTCCCCAAAGCGTGAGCATTTAATGGCATATCTTTTCCGTCGTCCCAACAGGGAATTCTTTCCCCAAGGCCGAGCATGGCGCCAATAGGCAAAGATTCGCTGAATTCAAGGGCGATTTTCGCCGAAGTTCCCCCTTGCGGGGTAAGTGATCAAATAGAGACATTTGCAGGAGGCCACGGCGCGCAGAGCGCGGCGGGGCTTTGCAATGTCGGAATTTCCAAAGTATCTTCCAAGAAAAGCAGCAGAGTAGCCCGCGGCCGCTCCCGTCCGGGCAAAGGATTTTGGCAATGGCGATTGAGATGAACAGGCGTGGCGCACTTCGGGCTGTGACTTCGGTTCTGGCCTTCGGGGCCGCGCTGCGGATGGGTGCGGCATCTGCGCAGGTGCTGCCTTCGGCCTTTTCGCAGGCCCTGGTGGCCGAAGCGGGCGATGACACGGTGATCGCCGACTTCTACAGCGCGCGCAATTACCAGACGCTCTGGACCGGGATGCAGGATGCGCCGCGGCGCGAGGCCCTGCTGCAGGCCTTCGATTCGGCGCCCGATCACGGCCTGCCGACGCAACGCTACGATGCCGCCGCCCTGCGCAATGCTTTCGAGATCGCCCAGACCGAGGGCGACCTTGGCCGGCTGGAGGTCACCATGACCCGTGCCATGCTGGCCTATGCGCGCGACCTCTCCTCCGGCGCGCTGGAGCCGGGCCGCATCGACGACAGCATCAAGCGCGAGATCACCCGCCCCGATCCGGTTCTTCTCTTGACCCAGGCCAGCACCGACCTGCCGCAGCTTCTGTCCGGCCTGGCACCCCTGGCCCCGGAATATGCCCGCCTGATGGCCGAGAAATTCGCGCTGGAGGCGGTGATCGACCGCGGCGGCTATGGCAATGTGATCTCGGTCGCCGAGGTCAAGCCGGGGGCCAGTGGCACGGCGGTGACCGAGTTGCGCGACCGTCTGGTCGTGCTCGGCTATCTCGACCGGTCGTTCAGCGACAGCTATGACGAGACGATCCAGGCCGCCGTCCAGCGCTTCCAACTCAACAACGGGCTGACGCCGGATGGTGTTGCCGGCAAGCCGACGGTGGCGGAGCTCAACACCTCTGCCGCCGACCGTCTGAAAGCCGTCGTCGTCGCGATGGAGCGTCTGCGCTGGATGGGCAACGCGCCGCGCGGCAGCCGCCATATCTGGGTCAACCAGCCCGATTTCACCGTGAAAGTGGTGGATGACGGCGCGGTGAGCTTCGAATCCCGCGTGGTGATCGGCAAGACCGGGCATGATTTCCAGAGCCCGGAATTTTCCGACACGATGGAATACATGGTGATCAACCCGACCTGGTCGGTGCCGCGCTCGATCGTCGTGAAGGAATACCTGCCGCAGTTCCAGAAGAACCCCGGCGCGCAGGGCCAGTTGCAGCTTCTGGACCGCTCGGGCCGCGTCGTCGACCGCAGCACGGTGAACTTTGCCGCCTATACGCCCGCGAATTTCCCCTTCGCGCTGCGCCAGCCGCCCGAGGACGGCAATGCGCTTGGCAAGGTCAAGTTCATGTTCCCCAACAAGTACAACATCTATCTGCATGATACGCCGTCGAAATCGCTGTTCACCAAGGAAGTGCGGGCCTTTAGCCACGGCTGCATCCGGGTCGGCGCGCCCTTCGACTTTGCCTATGTGCTGCTGTCTCGGCAAAGCGATGATCCCCAGGCCCTGTTCAAGAAATACCTCTCCGGCGGGCGCGAGGCCGTGCTGAACATCGCAAGCCCGGTGCCGGTCCACCTGGTCTATTTCACCGCCTGGCCGGATGATCAGGGCCGCATCGGCTATCGCCGTGACATCTATGGCCGCGACGGTGAACTTTACGGCGCCCTGAAAGATGCGGGCGTGAGCTTCGCGGGTGTTGAAACCTGATCTGAACCTGAGCATATGAAGGCATGGCCCCGCTGCGGCGGGGTGAAGGGATCTGCGGGCGCTCTGCCCGGTTGCGGAGGCGACGATGGCTCATGAAATCGCAGAAATCGCCCGTGCGATCGGTGCCAGTTTCGAAGGCGACGGCAGCCTTGTGATCCGCGGCGCGGCCGAGCCTGCCTCGGCCAGTGCCGAGGACCTCGCCCTTGCCACCAATCCCAAATATGCCGATGGGCTGAAGCTCGGCCATGCCCGCGCCGCCTTGCTGTGGCCGGGGGCGGATTGGCAGGCTTTGGGACTGGAGGCCGCGATTTTCGCGCCGCGCGGGCGTCTGGCCATGTCCGGCCTGACCCGCACCCTCGACGCCGGCCCCGCGATTGCGCCGGGCATCCATCCGATGACGGTGATCGACCCTTCGGCCGAGATCGGCGCCGGGGCCGCCATCGGACCCTTCGTCACCATCGGCGCCGGGGCCAGGATCGGGCCGGGGGCGCGGATCGCCGCGCATGCCTCGATCGGCGCGGGGGCGGTGATTGGCGTCGACGCGCTGATCCTCGAAGGGGTGCGGATCGGCGAAAGGGTCCGGATCGGCGACCGGGTGATCTGCCAGCCGGGTTGCGTGATCGGATCGGACGGGTTCTCCTTCGTGACGCCCGAGAAGTCGGGGGTTGAAGAAATCCGCTCAACCCTCGGGATTCGCGAGGGTTTTCAGGAACAGCACTGGAACCGCATCCACTCGCTCGGCTCGGTCACCCTGGGTGATGATGTCGAGGTCGGCGCCAACAGCTGCATCGACCGCGGCACGATCCGCGACACGGTGGTGGGCTCGCGCACCAAGCTGGATAACCTCGTCCATATCGGCCACAACGTCACGGTCGGCGAGGATTGCCTGCTTTGCGGCATGGTCGGCATCGCAGGCTCGGCCCGGATCGGCAACCGGGTGGTGATGGCGGGGCAATCGGGGCTGGGCGACAACCTCTTCATGGGCGACGATGTGATTGCCGGGGCCGGGACCAAGATCCTGACCAATGCCCCGGCGGGCCGCGTGCTGCTGGGCTATCCCGCGATCAAGATGGAAAACCAGATCGAGATCAACAAGGCCGTCCGCCGCCTGCCGCGTCTGGCCCTGCGGGTCGCGGCCTTGGAGGCGCGGCTTGGCGCGGCCGATGTGCCGGGTGACACGGAATGAACCTCACCGCGCGCGACAGGATCCTGGCCATCCTTGCGGCGCAAGCCCTTCTGACGCCGGCGGACATGCGGCTGGACGCGCGGCCCGAGGATCTGGGGTTGGACAGTCTGGCCCTCGTCGAGGCGATCTTCGCGATGGAGGAGGAGTTCGACATCTCGATCCCCTTCAACGCGCAGGACCCCGCCATGAACAGTTTTGACACCTCGACCTTGGGCGCGGTGGTCACGGCGGTCGAGGCTCTGGTGGCGCGGGCCTGATGGCACGCGTCGTCATCACCGGTGCGGGCACGGTCAATCCTCTGGGGCATGACCGGGCGGCGACGCTTGCGGCGATGGCGGAAGGCCGGGTGGCGATCGGGCCGCTGCAGATTGCCGGGCTTGACAGACTTCAGGTGAAGATCGGCGCGCAAGTCACCGGCTGGACTGGGGATTTCGATCGCAGCGATCTGGTCTGGATGGACCCTTTCGCGCAATATGCCGTGGCCGCGGCGCGCGAGGCCTTGGCCGAGGCCGGGCTGGCGCGGGGTGAGGTTGCAGGCGCCGGGGTGATCCTTGGCAGCGCGGGGGGCGGCTTGCAGACGGTGGATGACAGCTACCGCGCCGTCTATGAGCAACGAAAGACCCGCGTCCATCCCTTCACCGTGCCGCGGCTGATGGCGAGTGCGGCGGCCTCGCTCGTGGCGCGCGATCTGGGGCTGACCGGGCCGGGGTTCAGCGTGGCTTCGGCCTGTTCCTCCTCCAACCACGCGATCGGTCAGGCGTTTCAGATGATCCGGGCGGGAATGCTGCCGGTCATGCTCGCCGGGGGCAGCGATGCGATGCTGTGTTTCGGCGGGCTCAAGGCCTGGGAGGGGCTGCGCGTGCTGTCGGAGACCGGCTGTCGGCCCTTCTCCCGCGGGCGCGACGGGTTGGTCATGGGCGAGGGCGCCGCGGTCTTCGTGCTGGAGGATTACGACCATGCCCGGGCGCGCGGCGCCAGCATCCTTGCCGAGATCGCCGGTTTCTCGATGACGACCGAGGCGGGCGACATGGTCCAGCCCAGCCTTGACGCCAGCGTGACGGCGATGGAAGCGGCGCTGCGCGATGCACGGATGGCGCCCGCCGAAGTGGGCTATATCAACGCGCATGGCACCGGAACCCTCGCCAACGACCGGTGCGAGGCGCAGGCGATTGCGCAGGTATTTCAATCGGATGTGCTGGTCTCTTCCACCAAGTCGCTGCATGGCCACCTGATGGGGGCGGCGGGCGCGGTGGAGCTTCTCGCCTGCCTTCTGGCGCTGCAGGAGGGGGTGATTGCGCCGACGGCGGGCTATCTTGGCCCCGATGCGGAATGCCCGGTGAACCTCGTCACCGAAAGCAAAACGGCCGCGGTGGCGGCCGTTCTGTCGAATTCCTTTGCCTTCGGCGGGCTGAACGCGGTGCTCGCCCTCAGGAAGGTCTGATCACTTCTTGATCTTGTTCAGCGCATCCTTGACGGCCTGCGCGCCCGCCGAGAAGCCCTTCAGCGGCACGTTGATCACCACGGTCTTGTCGGGCGAGGCGGCCGGGACCACGGTCATGGTCAGCTGCTTGCCCTTCTTCATCGCATCGACCTCGGCGGCGGTGAAGCCGACCTTGGCGAGGCAACCGTTCGAGGTGCAGACGTAGAAGGGGTAGAGCTTGCCCTTGTCGCCATCGACCGCGATGCGGATATTGGCGGTCAGCAGGGTTTCCAGGGGGGCGAGGATATTGGCGCCCATCGCGGCCTGGCCGCCATCGGGCAGGGCGAAGAGCACGACTTCCGAGATCGGCGCACCGGATTCATCCTTCACCAGCTGATACAGCTGGCAGAGGTCGGCGCCATCGGCGGACTTGGTGCAGCGCTGCTCCCAGCTGTCGAAGGTATTGGCGAGGTAAAGCTGGCCCACGGCGGCCTGGGTCTGATCCGGCAGCCCCTCTGGAATCCCCATCGAGACGCCCGGATCGGCCGGGGCCGCGGCGGCGCCATCGGCCGGGGCGGCGGTCTGCGCCATGACGGCGGGCGCCAGCGCCAGCGTCATCGCGCTGAGGCCAAGGCTCAACGCCAGGCTGGAGGTGAAACGGGCAAATTTGGCAGTCATATCTGTGTCCTTCAACGAGCGATGGCGTCCGGGGCGAAGCCCCTGCGGGCCCGCGATCGACTTGCTTTAACACGGGCGCGCGCCCTGCGTCAGGCCGCAAAACGCAAAATGCGCATCTGCAGCGGAAGCTTGCGCAAGCATCTGGCACAAGCCCTTGCCTTCAAAAGGAAAAAGGGCCGCGGAACGGCCCTTTTTCTGTCTCTTTTTTTGCTCCCTGTCGGACTGGCCGACTTGATGTTGGGACGCTATGTCGGTTTCACATAATCGTCAACAAGGATTTTCACCGGCTCCGGTCAATTTACCGTGCCGCGAAAAAAGGCCGCACCCGGGGGCGCGGCCAGTCTGACAGGGAGGAATATCGGGGCGGCGCGAAGTGGCGCGGGCCCGATGAGATGAGGATGGCATAAGAAGGTTAAGGATGTATTCTCGGCCTCGGACCGCCCGGACGATCACCGGGCGCGGGGAGAGTTCAGATGACCGATGCGATTGCGGACAGGATCTTTGTGGGCGGCGGCGGCGAGGCTTATGGGCTGCCGCAGAACCTTTTGCTCAAATACGGCAACCGGCATGGCCTGATCGCGGGCGCCACCGGCACCGGCAAGACGGTGACGCTGCAGGTGCTGGCCGAGGGGTTTTCAGCCGCCGGCGTGCCGGTCTTCATGGCCGATGTGAAGGGCGATCTGTCGGGGATCGGGGCGGCAGGCTCGACCACGGCCAAGCTGCACGACGCCTTCATGAAGCGGGCCGCCACCATCGGGCTCGACCTGCAATATCGCACATTTCCGGTGACCTTCTGGGACATCTGGGGCCAGAACGGCCACCCGATCCGCGCCACCGTGGCCGAGATGGGGCCGCTGCTTCTGGCGCGGATGCTGCAGCTCAACGACACGCAGGAAGGGGTCTTGAACGTGGCCTTCCGGCTGGCGGATGAGGAGCAACTGCCGATCCTGGACCTGAAGGACCTGCAAGCCCTGCTGGTCTTCGTGGCCGATCATGCCGACGAGATTTCAAAGCGTTACGGCCTGGTCGCCGGCACCTCGATCGGGGCGATCCAGCGTCAGCTTCTGGTGCTGGAAAACCAGGGCGCGGTGCAGATGTTCGGCGAACCGGCGCTGGAGCTTGCGGACCTCATGCGCGTCGATGCCAATGGCGCGGGGATGATCAACCTGCTGTCGGCCGAAAAACTGATGCTGAACCCGCAGCTTTACGCGACCTTCCTTCTGTGGCTGCTGTCGGAACTGTTCGAGACCCTGCCCGAGGTCGGCGACCCCGACCGCCCGAAGCTGGTCTTCTTCTTCGACGAGGCGCATCTTCTCTTCACCGACGCGCCCAAGGCGCTGATCTCGAAGGTGGAGCAGGTGGCGCGGCTGATCCGGTCCAAGGGGGTGGGGGTCTATTTCATCAGCCAGAACCCGGCGGATATTCCCGAGGTGATCCTCGGCCAATTGGGCAACCGGGTGCAGCACGGCTTGCGCGCCTTCACGCCGAAGGACCAGAAGGACCTTGCCCATGCCGCCGAGACCTACCGCCCCAACCCGCGCTTTGACACCGCCACCGCGATCCGCGAGGTCGGGACGGGCGAGGCTGTGACCTCCTTCCTCGAAGACAAAGGCGTGCCTGGGGTGGTGGAGCGCACGCTGGTCCGCCCGCCCTCGTCGCAGATCGGGCCGATCGACCCGGCCTTGCGGGCGCAGATCGTGGGCGCCTCGCCGATGGGGGCCAAGTACAGCCAGACGGTGGACCGCGATTCGGCCTATGAGCGGCTGAAGGCGCGGGCCGATGCGGCGGCGGGCCAGGCGCAGCAGCAGGCCCCGCAGCCGACACCGCAGCAGGCTCCAGAGCCGAGTGGCGACACCTATTCTCACGCCAAGCGCTATGGCGGCCCGGTCGGCACCGGCGGCAGCGCCGCCCCGCGCCCGGCCCCGCAAGCCCCGCGCAGCCGGACCGATTCCCTCACCGAGGCCTTCGCGAAAAGCTTCGCCCGCCAGATCGGCACCAAGACCGGCCAGGCCGTGGTGCGCGGCATCCTGGGAGGGTTGTTCGGCAAGTGATGCGCGGTCTGACCTTGGTGACGGCGGCGCTTGCTGTGCTTCTGTCGCTTTCTTCGGCCAGGGCAGAGGATCCAGACCCCCTGGCGGGTGTCGATCAGATCGTCGTCGAGATTGAGGATTGTCTGGACAAGGCCCTGGCCGCAACCGATCCGGCTGTCGATGTGAGGCCGGCCTACAAGATTTGCGTGGGCCCTGTGTTCAAACAGTGCCTTTTCCTGTTCTGGCAGACCTCCGATGACTGCAATGGCAAGCACCTGCTGGCCTGGCGCAAGATCGGGCGCGATATGCTCGCCCGCAATCTGCTCGTCACGATCAATCACGGGGATCGGCGGGCTCTGCCGCCGAGCGCCCTGTCGCAGACCATCAGCGACTTTCTCGACGATGAGAAAACCTTCCGCGATCTGTGCGGGCTTGCGGCGTCTCTGGGCAGTCCGCCGGCAGTTGAAGAGACCGCGTCCTCCAGCCAACGGGACCTCGCCTGCCTCGTGAACAGCGCGATGACTGTAGCGATTCTGGAACACGACCGATTGCGCGCGCAACAGGTCTCGCTTTGGAAATCGTGTCAGAAGGCGGGGCAGGGTGACTGCGCCAGCCTTCTGACTGTGACCTGGTGATCAGAGCTTCCTGATCTTGATCCGGGTCAGGCGGTTTTCGCGCCGGGTCATCACCTCGAAGCGGAAGCCGTGGAAGCTGAAGGCCTGGCCCTGTGCCGGGATCATCTGCGCCTCGTGGATCACGAGGCCTGCCACGGTATTGGCCTCGTCATCGGGCAGGGCCCAGTCGGTGGCGCGGTTGAGGTCGCGGATCGTCATGGCGCCGTCGACCATCACCCCGCCATCCTCGGTCCGCTTCACGGTGTGGGTGGTATCGACCACGTCGAATTCATCGGTGATCTCGCCGACGATTTCCTCGAGGATATCCTCCAGCGTGATCAGGCCCTGCAGCGTGCCGTATTCGTCCACCACCAGGGCGAAATGGGTGCGGCGTTTCAGGAACTCGCGCATCTGTTCGTCGAGCGTCGTGGTGTCGGGGATGAAATAGGGCTTCATCGAGACCTTGACGACATCGAGCGATTCCATCGCCTTGGCATGGCTGTCGTGGATATGGTCCAGACGCTCCACCTCGCGCAGCAGGTCCTTGGCGTGGATGACGCCGAGGATGTTCTCGTCATTGCCGCGGTAGACCGGCAAGCGCGAGTGGGAGGAGGCGAGAACCCGGCTGACGATCTCCTCGGGGGCCAGATCGGCGTCGATCATCTCGGTCTCGCGGCGGTGGCGCATGATCTCGTCCACCGTCCGGTCCGACAGGTCCAAAGCCCCCAGCAGGCGGTCGCGGTCCTCTTTCTCCACCGCGCCCTCGGAATGGCCGAGCGAGATGGCGCCGGCGATTTCCTCGCGCAGGGCAAGGATATGGCGGTTGGGATCGGCGCGGACGCCGAAAAGGCGCAGGATCAGCCGGACGAAGGCGCGCACCGTGTTCACCACCGGGGTGAAGAGCACGATCAGCACCCGGATCGCCGGGGCGACCATGACGGCGACCTGCACCGGGAAGATGATGGCGACGGTCTTGGGTAGGACCTCGGCAAAGACCAGGACCAGCACCGTCACCATGACCGTGGCGATGGCCACGCCATTGGTGCCGAACAGGTCGGTGAGCAGCGCCGTCGTCAGCGAGGCCGACAGGATATTGGCGACGTTGTTGCCCAAAAGCAGGGCGCCGATCATCCTTTCGTTGTCGTCCGTCACCTCCAGCGCGGCCCTGGCCCCGCGCGAGCCCTTGTCGGCCTGGGCTTTCAGCACCCCGCGCGAGGCGGCGGTCAGGGCGGTTTCCGAGCCCGAGAAGAAAGCTGACATCAACAGAAGTCCGGTCACCGCGACGGCGGTGATGACCAAAGTTGCGTTGGCGACAATCCAGTCCATTTTATCCTTTTGTCCTTTTGGTGGTGGA
Organism: Rhodobacter sp. P1_C2; assembly: GCF_056406375.1. Lineage (NCBI taxonomy): Bacteria > Pseudomonadati > Pseudomonadota > Alphaproteobacteria > Rhodobacterales > Rhodobacter > Rhodobacter sp. P1_C2. The sequence continues at coordinate 134,802 of NZ_JBFUAG010000015.1, read as the reverse complement.
GAGCGGATGGTGATTCATCACCAGATCCTTCAGCTGATCTTCCAGCACATGGGTGTATATTTCGGTGGTCGACAGGTCGGCATGGCCCAGAAGCGTCTGGATCACCCGCAGATCGGCGCCATTGGCCAGAAGATGCGTCGCAAAGGCGTGGCGCAGCACATGGGGCGAGACCAGGCCCGGGTCAAGCCCGGCCTTCAGCGCCATCTCCTTGACCAGCCCGTGGAATTGCTGCCGGGTCAGGTGGCCATCGGCGCCCGAGCCGGGAAAGAGATAGCGGTTGGCGGGCTTGCCCTCCTTGCGGGCGGCCTCTTCCTCGGCGTCGCGCAGCTTCAGCCAGGCGGTCAGGCCGGCGCGGGCAGGGGGTGACAGCGGGGCCATCCGCTCCTTGTCGCCCTTGCCGCGGACGAGGATCATCTTCGGATCGCCCCGCACGGTGGAGATCGGCAGGGTGACAAGCTCGGTGACCCTGAGGCCCGTGGCGTAGAGAAGCTCCATCAGCAGAAGGTTGCGCTGGCGGTCGCGCGGAGAGCGTCCCGTCTCGGCCGCGGCGGCGAGGAGGGCCGCGACATCGGCCTGGCTCAGCGATTTGGGCAGATGCCGCGAGGCGCCGGGGCCTGCGATGCGGATGGCCGGGTTGTCCTTGCGCCAACCCTCCTCGTGGGCAAAGCGGTATAGCTGGCGGATCGCCGAGAGGCGGCGGGCGCGGGTGCTTTGCGACAGACCCTCGTTGGCGCAGGCGACGAGATAATCCTCGACATCGCCACGCGCGGCCTCGGCAAGGCTGCGGGGGGCCAGGTGGCTGGCAAAGGCCAGAAGATCGCGGCCATAGGCCATCTGCGTGTTGCGGGCGGCGTTGTGTTCGGCGGCATGGGCCTGCAGGAAGGTCGAGATCCAGCGCTGGCTATCGGCCGTTCCCTGCACCGTCCGTAATTCCGTACTGTCGTCGCTTTGCGCGGGTTCGTCCATCAGCCGCGCCGGTCCAGCAGCAGCAGTTGCAGCGCGGCGCGCCGGGCGACATCCTCCTGGCCGAGGGCGTGCAGCACCGAGAGCCCGGCCGAGACGGCGCGCAGGTCGCCCGCCTCGCCCTCATGCATCAGGGGCATGGTCAGCAAAAGCGCCTCGCCGATCCGGCCCTGGTCGATCATCGCCTGAATCTCCTGCGGGATCTGCGGCGTGGTGAAACCGTCGAGGATGGCATGCGCCATGTCCGAGGTTGCGGGCGCCTTGTCGGGCGTGCCCTGCGCCAGGGCAAGGGCGAAGGCGGCGTCCGGGTCGGTGGCGCTGCGGCCCTTGGTCAGCTTGGCATAATCGGGCGACAGCAGCATGACCGTGCGGGCCACCGAAGCGGCCTCGCCTGACAGTGTAAGTTTGGCCAGCGCCGGGCCGTAGAGCGTGGCAAAGGGCACCTCCAGCTCGGCCTCTTTCATCAGCGCCCAGGCTTGTGGCAGGGTGCGGCTGACCGCCTTGGCATCCTTGGCGGCAATCGCCTTGTCCACCGCCTGGAAAGCTGCCACCCGGTCCCAGACCCCACCGGAGGCGGCGGGCTTTTGCTGGGTGTAAAGCCCGAGCAGGAGGTTGGGCGCGACCGAGCCCAGACGGCTCAACCGTTCGACCGCCTCGAGCTGCGCCTTCCAGCCGGCCTGATCGGAGAGGTCGGCATAGGTGAAGGCCACCGGCAGGCTGGTCTCGGGCAGGGGCTCGCCGATCGCCTCGTAGATGCGGAAGATCAGCGGCGTCACCGGCTTTGGCATGATCGGCGTGATGCCCTCTTCGTCCTGCGACGGGTCCATGAAGCGCGACAGCAGCGCGGCTTCCTCGGGGCTGACCGTGCCAAGCGCCTTGGACGTGTCGAGCGTCAGTTCCGCCGTGTCGAAATCGCCCGCCCGTGCCAGGCAGAAGATCCGGGTCGGCAGGGCCGGCGCGAGACCCGGCGCCTCTTTCAGGGCGGTGCAGGCGCGGTCCTCGTCGCCGATCAGCAGGGCCACGTCGAAGAAGCGCCGGAAGATCTCGGGCGAGCGGGCGGCGCCGGCGGTGTCGAGCAGGGCGCGCGCCTGATCCAGCGCCCCCATCTCCATCAGCTTGTCGACGCGGGCGAGAAACAGGCTCTCGCCGGCGGGAATGTCGGCGGGCGCATCAGCCTCGGCCAGAAGCAGGGTCAGCATCAGGCCCTGCATCGCCGGCAGGTCCTGCGCATTGTCGCGCTGCAGAAGCGCCGAGATATCCGAGACCTTGGCCATGCCCCAAAGGTCCTGCGGCAGATGGGTCACATCGGGCGGCAACAGGCCAAGGGCATCGGTGCTTTCGACGCCGAGGGTCTGGACGGTCACATCCTCGGGTGCGGCGCCCTTCTTGGAGACCGGCGGCTCCACCGGGGCCGGCATCGCGGCGGGGGTCACCAAAGACTGGCTGAGCCAGTCGATCGCCGAAAGCGGCGGTGCCTGCTGCACCTCGGCCCGGGCCGGGGCGATGCAGATCGCCAGAAAGGGCAGAACCAGTGCAGCGCCCAGAAGCGCCGCCTTCCTGCTGCGGCGCGGCATGATGCGCTGCGGCGTCAGGCTGGACCTGCCCCTGCTAAATCGGTCATTCGCCATTCAGTGTCACCGGCACTTTGATCTCGCCCGTCGTGGGGGAAAGGTCTGCCACATAGGCATAGGCCACCAGAGCGGCAAAACCCAGAACCGCCAACACCAGCACCGCCTTGATCAGTCGTCCCATCCGGATCGCCTTCCCTTGCCTGTTCCTGCGCCTCGATCGGAACCCACTTTCGGGGCCTTGATCCGATCCACCATTTATATATGGCATTTGCCGCGACTTCACGCCATTCAGGACACGAAAGTCATCTGCCAGGGCGGCATTATCCTGCCCTTGGCTTATGCGAAAGGGGGGACGGAAGGTAACCATGCAGCGCTTGAGGAAAACCGTCGTCCTTGTGGGCATGATGGGGGCGGGAAAAACCGCTGTCGGCACGGCGCTGGCGCGGCTTCTGGCCGTGCCCTTCCTTGATTCGGACGAAGAGATCGTCAAAGCCGCCAAGCAATCCATCGCCGAGATCTTCGAGCGCGACGGCGAAGCCTTTTTCCGCGCCCGCGAGACAGAGGTGCTCAACCGCCTGCTGCATGGCGTGCCCTGCGTCCTGTCCACCGGCGGCGGCGCCTTCCTGGCCCCGGTCAACCGCGAGCTGATCCATCTCAGCGGCGTCTCGGTCTGGCTGCGCGCCGATCTGGAGCTTTTGTGGCAAAGGGTGCGCCACAAGACGACGCGGCCCTTGCTGCGCACCGCCAACCCGCGCGAGACGCTGCGCGGCCTTTACGAGGCGCGCCAGCCTGCCTATGCGCAGGCGGATCTGGTGGTGGATTCCGCCGCTGACATTTCGGTCGATGCGATGGCCGAACGGGTGGCCGCGGCGCTGAGCCAGCGCCCCGATGTGCTGGAGAGTTGAGAATGACGAATATCGTGGCGGTGGATCTGGGGACGCGGTCCTATCAGGTGCGGATCGGTCCGGGTCTGGTGGGGCGGCTTGGCACCGAGATCGCGCCGTTCTTGCGCCGCAAGAGGGTGGCGATCGTCACCGATGAGACCGTGGCCGCCCTGCATCTGCCCGCCGTTCTGGCGGCGCTTGCCGCCGAGGGCATCGCCGCCACCTCTCTGGCGCTGCCGCCGGGCGAGGCGACCAAGGGCTGGCCGGAGTTCACCCGCACCGTCGAATGGCTGCTGGCCGAAAAGATCGAGCGGCGCGACATCGTCATCGCGCTTGGCGGCGGCGTGGTGGGCGACCTTGTCGGCTTTGCCTGCGCGGTGCTGCGGCGCGGGGTCGGCTTCGTGCAGGTGCCGACGACGCTTCTGAGCCAGGTCGACAGTTCGGTCGGCGGCAAGACCGGGATCAACTCCACCCATGGCAAGAACCTGATCGGCGCCTTTCATCAGCCGGTGCTGGTGCTGGCCGATACCGATGTGCTGAACACCCTGCCGAAGCGCGACCTGCTGGCGGGCTATGGCGAGGTGGTGAAATACGGGCTTCTGGGCGATGCCGCCTTCTTCGACTATCTTGAGGCCGAGGGCCCGGCGCTGGCGCGTCATGACGCAGGGGTGATCCTGAAGGCGGTCTCGCGCTCGGTCGAGATGAAGGCGCGGATCGTCGAACGCGACGAGACCGAGGAGGGCGAGCGCGCGCTGCTGAACCTTGGCCACACCTTCTGCCACGCGCTGGAAAAGGCCACCGGCTATTCCGACCGCCTGCTGCATGGCGAGGGCGTGGCGATCGGCTGCGCTTTGGCCTTTGAGCTCAGCCAGCGGATGGGCCTGTGTTCGCAGGAGGCGCCAAGCCGGGTGCGGGCGCATCTGAAGGCGATGGGGATGAAGACCGACCTTTCGGACATTCCGGGTGATCTGCCGGGTGCCGAGGCGCTGGTCGCCCTGATGGGGCAGGACAAGAAGGTGATCGACGGCAAGCTGCGCTTCATCCTGGCGCGCGGCATCGGCGAGGCTTTCGTCGCCGATGATGTGCCGCCGGCGCTGGTCACCGGCCTGTTGCAGGACGCCCTGCGCCGGGGCTGAACAGGGCTATTCCCACTCGCGCAGATCGCCGCCGTTCAGGTGGTAAAGCCCGGCCTGGCCCAGCCCGACCGGCAGGACCAGAAGCAGGAGGCCCCAGGCGATGCCATGCGCCAAGACCGGCGCCGTGACGCGGGCGGCGCCGGCCAGCAGGCGGCGGCCAAGCGCGGGGCGCTCTGCGGCGATCAGCTCCTCGACCGGGCGGGCCACTGGGGCGGAGGGTGCGGCGGGCTGATCTTCGGGCGGCAGGTCGGGCACGGCATGGATCAGCGCCCGGATCGCCGCCAGCGCAGGCTCGCCCAGGTCCGAGCGCGGGACGGCGGGGTTGTCGGCGGCGAGGCTGAGGGCAGGGGCCGCGGGCGCGGGGCTGGGCGCCGGGGCGACCGGTGCGCGCGACCGCTCCGGGCGGCGGATCAGGTCGGGATAGGCCAGAGGCTCTGGCGCGACCGGCTCGGGGAGGAGGATCCTTTGCGCCTCTGAAAACCGGGCGGCGAGGCCGGAAAGCCCGGCAGCGACTTGGCGATGCGAGGGCACGATGCACGAAGCCCGCCCCATCCAGCCGGTTTTCACCCGGTAGCGCCCGGCCGCCACCGCCGCGCCGAAATTGCCAAGGCCCGAACCGGTCCTGCCCAGCCAGGGCGCCAGGCTGCGCCGCGCCATCTGCGTGCCGACGGCAGCCCAGGCCCGGACATGGAACTTCGGCTGCTGGCGTCCATCGACCCAGATCGGCGGCCGTTCGGGGGCAGGGTCCTTCAGGGACGGACGGTCCATGGCAAGCTCCGAAACGTATTGATTGAAAACAATTTTCTCGAGTCTGGCGAAAACTTTGGCTTTTCGGCGGTGGCCTCGTGGCAAAAACAGGGCAAAACGCACGTCAAGGTTGATCTTGCCATGGCGGAGCGGGTTGACGGCGCGAAAGCCCGCGCCCTAACCTGAGGGGGAAGAGCAGAAGGGATCAGGGCGTGAAAACAGGCTTTTGGCGGCGGCTGGGGCCTTGGGTGGCGGGCCAGATGGTTCTGGTCGGACTGATGCTTGCCGCGCCGGGCGGTGCGGAGCCCGCAGCCCCGCGGATGATCCCCGATGACGAGGCTGCGGCCTGGCGCGCGGTGGGGCCGCTGCATGTCGCCGGCAACCGGTCCTGCACGGCGACGCTGATCTCGGACCACGAGGCGATCACCGCGGCGCATTGCCTGTTTCACCCGGTCACCCATCACCGGGCCGATCCCTCCGACATCAAATTCGTGCTGGGCCAGCGCCGCGACAGCTATGCCGCGCTGCGCGGGGTATCCCGCCTCGCGGTGTTGCCGGGCTATGTCTATATCGGGCAGAAGGTCGGGCTGAGCCAGGTTTCAAGCGACCTCGCCCTCCTGGAGCTGGATCAGCCGGTACCCGCCAGCGAGGCGGAGCCGCTGCCGGTGGCCGACTGGCCGCCTGCGGAGATGAAGAATGCCGAGGTCAGCGTGCTCGGCTTCGGGCGGGACCGGCCCTATATGGCGACGATCCGCACGGGATGCCGCGTGACCCAGACGGCAGGCGCCGTGGCCGAGATCGACTGCGCCCTGGTGCCGGGCCTGTGGGGCGCGCCGGTGCTTCTGGGCGGGGGCACGCCGCCGCAGGTCGTGGCGGTGGTTTCCTCACTGGTGGGGACCAGGGTCAATGTCGAATCCAGCCTGGTCCTGGGCATAGGCCCGCATCTGGAGGAATTGCGCGCCCTCTTGAAGTGACACGGGCCAAGGCCTGAGCGCAAAGAAAAAGGGGCGCCCGGAGGCGCCCCTTTGACATCCATGCCGATCAGATCAGCAGGAATAGTACATCGCATATTCCACCGGGTGCGGCGTGTGTTCGAAGGCGTAAACCTCTTCCCACTTCAGCGCCATATAGGCTTCCAGCTGGCTGCGCTCGAACACGCCGCCGGCGAGGAGGAAGTCCATGTCCTTCTCCAGCTCGTCCAGGGCTTCGCGCAGCGAACCGCAGACGGTCGGGATGGTGGCCAGTTCTTCCGGCGGCAGGTCGTAGAGGTCCTTGTCCGAAGCCGGACCCGGGTCGATCTTGTTCTTGATCCCGTCGAGACCGGCCATCATCAGGGCGGCGAAGGCCAGGTAGGGGTTGGCCGAGGGATCGGGGAAGCGGGCTTCGACGCGCTTGGCCTTGGGCGACTCGGTCCACGGAATACGGACGCAACCCGAGCGGTTGCGGGCCGAATAGGCGCGCAGAACCGGGGCTTCGAAGCCGGGGATCAGGCGCTTGTAGCTGTTGGTCGAGGGGTTGGTGATCGCGTTCAGCGCCTTGGCGTGAACCAGGATCCCGCCGATGAACCAGAGGGCTTCCTGGGACAGATCAGCATATTTGTCGCCGGCGAAGAGCGGCTTGCCGTCCTTCCAGATCGACATGTTGACGTGCATCCCCGAGCCGTTGTCGCCCTTCATGGGCTTGGGCATGAAGGTCACGGTCTTGCCATAGGCGGCAGCCACGTTGTGGATGACGTATTTGTACTTCTGGATGTTGTCGGCCTGTTCGACCAGACCACCGAAGATCATGCCCAGCTCGTGCTGCGCGGTGGCAACCTCGTGGTGGTGCTTGTCGACCTTGATGCCCATGCGCTTCATCGTCGAGAGCATTTCCGAACGCAGATCCTGCGCCGCGTCGATCGGGTTGACCGGGAAATAGCCGCCCTTGTAGGCCGCGCGGTGCGCCAGGTTGCCGCCTTCGAAGGCCGCATCGGTGTTCCAGGCCGCATCTTCCGCGTCGATCTGGTAGGAGACCTTGTTCGGCGCGATCTGGTAGCGGACGTCGTCGAAGATGAAGAATTCAGCTTCCGGCCCGAAATAGGCGGTATCGCCGATGCCGGAGGATTTCAGATAGGCTTCCGCCTTCAGCGCGATCTGGCGCGGGCAGCGATCGTAGGGCTCGTTGGTGTCGGGCTCGACCACGTTGCAATGCACGCAGAGCGTCTTTTCGGCGTAGAAGGGGTCCATGTAGACCGAGGCCGCATCGGGCATCAGCTTCATGTCCGACTCGTCGATCGACTTCCAGCCAGCGATGGAGGAGCCGTCGAACATGAAGCCTTCTTCGAAGAAGTCCTCATCCACGAGGTCAGCCACCAGCGTCACGTGCTGCAGCTTGCCCTTGGGGTCGGTAAAGCGGATGTCGACGTATTCGACGTCTTCGTCCTTGATCAGTTTCAGAGCATCGCTAACTGCGCTCATCATGCTGCCTTTCGGGTTGGGGTTACTGTTCGTTCGTCTTGGCGCGCTTGTACGCCGCAATCCGGTTTTTCCCTTTGGAACGGTCCGGTTACGGCAAGCACCTGAGGCCCCGCAACGGCGCCTCAGCAGCGTTGGGCATCAAATCGCGTCGTCGCCAGATTCGCCAGTGCGAATGCGGATGGCCTGTTCGACGGAAGAGACAAAAATCTTGCCGTCACCGATCTTGTCGGTGCGGGCGGCCGAGATGATCGCCTCGATGGCGGGCTCGACCATGTCGTCGGCGAGGATGACCTCGATCTTCACCTTGGGCAGGAAATCCACCACATATTCCGCGCCGCGATAAAGTTCGGTGTGACCCTTCTGGCGGCCAAAACCCTTCACTTCGGTCACGGAAAGACCCTGGATGCCTGCTTCCTGCAGGGCCTCTTTGACTTCATCCAGCTTGAAGGGCTTGATGATGGCCTCGATCTTCTTCATGCGACTCCCCCGGGGCGTAGTGTAATCGGCGTTTTTCGTCTTTATTCGTCTGACCACTTCCGAGCGGCGGGAACAATTGACTAGGCTGTGACGCCGGGGCAGAGGCGCGGGATTCCGCCCTTGGCGCACAGAAAATACGCAATGCGCGTAAAAAGTAATCCGTTTGAAAAAAGGCAAGCCGATGACCGAACTTCTTACCGCTGCCCAGATGCGCGCCATCGAGGCCGAAGCCATCGCCTCGGGCGCCGTGACCGGGCTGGAGCTGATGGAGCGCGCCGGGGCAGGGGTGGTGGAAGCCGTCTTCGAGGAATGGCCGGAACTGCGGGACGCCCCCTTCCGCGCCGTGGTCCTCTGCGGGCCGGGCAACAACGGCGGCGATGGGTTCGTCGTGGCGCGGCTCTTGAAGGAATGCGGCTGGGAGGTGCACGTTTTTCTCTACGGCGATGCGGCTAAACTGCCGCCCGATGCGCGGAAGAATTATGACCGGTGGACGGCGATGGGGGAGGTTGGGGTCGCCGATCATGACTCTGTCAAACGCCACGCACCTTATGATCTGCGCGTGGATGCCGTCTTCGGCACAGGTCTCACGCGCCCGCCTTCCCCTGAACTTTGTCTGGCCTTCACCGCTGCAAGGACGGTGTGGAAGGATGGCGCAGAATATCTTCAAGCCAAACGCGTGGCGGTGGATGGCCCGTCCTGTCTGGATCTGGACAGCGGCAAATCGCTGTTTCCAAGGAGGATCTTTGAAGGTGACATCTGCCTCGATTTCTACGCCGACCTGACTGTCACGTTCCACCGCATGAAGCTGGGTCATATCCTGATGGGCGAATGGGACTATTGCAGGAAGGTCAATGTGGTCGACATTGGTCTGGAACCGGACAGGGCCGATCCGGATTGCTTTGAAGTGGAAGGTGACGAAGGGGAATGCAGGTCTGGGCGGGTGAGGCTTCTGGAGAGGAACCCTTCGGCGCATCCGGCCATGGCCTGGCCAAGGAGCGAGCTGCTCAAATTGGGCAATCAGCATAAATTCTCCCACGGCCATGCCCTGATCCTCTCCGGTCCGCCGGGTCACACCGGCGCCGCCCGGATGTCGGCCCGCGGGGCGCTGCGGATCGGGGCGGGGCTGGTGACCCTCGCCTGCCCGCCCGAGGCCCTGGCGGAAAACGCGGCGCAGCTGACGGCGGTGATGCTGAAACCCGTGGCGGATGCGGCAGCTCTGGCGGAGATTCTGGCGGACACTAGGATCAACGCCGTCTGCCTCGGCCCGGGGCTGGGCCTCGATGCCCGCGCGGCGGATCTGGTGCGGATGGCGCTCGCAAAGGGGGGCGAGGGTCAGGCGGCCGCGCGCAAACTGGTCCTCGATGCCGATGCGCTGACGCTGATTTCCCGCGATCCCAGCCTCTTCGCTTCCCTCCACCCCGGTTGCATCCTCACCCCGCATGGCGGCGAGTTTGCCCGGCTTTTCCCCGACATCGCCGCCAAACTTGCCGAACCCGCGACCAGCGGCCCGGCCTATTCCAAGGTCGATGCGACGCGCGCGGCTGCCGCCCGAGCCAATTGCGTGGTGCTTTTCAAAGGTCCCGACACGGTGATCGCCTCGCCCGATGGCACCTGCGCCATCAATTCGGCCGCCTATGACCGCGCCGCACCCTGGCTCGCCACGGCGGGATCGGGGGACGTTCTGGCGGGCTTCATCACCGGCCTCCTCGCCCGCGGTTTCGCGCCGCAACAGGCGGCCGAGACCGCCGCCTGGCTCCACGTCGAATGCGCAAGATCCTTCGGCCCCGGCCTCATCGCCGAAGACCTGCCCGAGGAATTGCCAAAGGTCTTCAGGGCGCTCGGCCTCTGACAGCGCGCGCCCTTCATTGGTCCATAAATATCCCACGGGGGTACGCAGCAGTTTGGTGCGTAGCACCGAAGAAACTGCGGAGTGGGGGGGTGTGAAACCCCCCGCTTCTGTCAGGATTGCAGATCGCGCCGGGTCAGGCCTGGACGGCGATACCGTCGCAGGCCAGTTCCAGCCCGCCGGCATAGATGACTTCAGGGGTTTCGAAGAGAAGCGTATAGATGCGCGCCTCGTCCAGGGTCTCGGCCCGGATGTAATCGCCATCGATCAGCCGTTGGGCGGGGACAACCGCCTGGGCCGCGCCGTACAGCGCCTTGGCGCGCCAGTCGCGCAGCAGGATGCCTTGCGCGGCGCAGAGCGTGACGCTGTCCTGCGGCTTGCCGACGCCGAGGGTGTCCGGCGCGATATGGACCATGCGGGCGTGGCGCATCACCGTGACCTCGACCCTGGCGATCCGGCGCGAGCCCTTCCGGGTCAGCACGCGGTCGCCCGGTTCCAGGTAATCGACCGGCAGCGCGCCTTCCAGCGTCATCACCGCGGTGCCGGCGAGCATGCCCAGCACCTCTTGCCCGGCCGCGGTGGCCAAAGCCTGTGCAGCCGCTGCGACTTTTGTCGTTCCCATGGCCGGTTCTCCTGCATTGTCCTGCCTCGTCTTTTTTGATCACGAATATGGCAAGATTCGGTTACGGGCGAGCCATTTCAGGGACAATTGTCCCTATCGGGCCGGTTATTCCGGCTGATCGGGTAAACTGTTGCAAATTCTTCCGATTATTCCGCCCTGCACCGGGCCCGTGCCAAGACCCGCAGGGCCAGCACGCGCGGGCATCGGCCCCCGGCGCAGCCCTGTCACACGCCGTTATATTTTCCCCTCGCATCCCGGCGCGGCCTTTGTTAGAAGGGCGCGGATTTTGCCAGGGACGGCCCGGCCTCTTTCTGAAGGGGGCGGGGCGCATTTGGTTGAATGCGGGTGTGGCGAAACTGGCAGACGCACCAGATTTAGGTTCTGGCGCCGCGAGGCGTGGGGGTTCAAGTCCCTTCACCCGCACCAGACAGGGATGAGAAGGACGAGAGAATGCAGGTCACCGAGACCCTTAAAGACGGCTTGAAGCGCGGCTATACCATCACCGTGACGGCAGCCGAACTCGACGCCAAGGTCAACGAAAAGTTGGTCGAGGCGCAGCCCGACGTGGAAATCAAGGGTTTCCGCAAGGGTAAAGTGCCGATGGCCATTCTGAAGAAGCAATTCGGCCAGCGGATCCTGGGCGATGCGATGCAGGAAGCCATCGATGCCGCGATGAAGGACCACTTCGAGGCTTCGGGCGACCGCCCGGCCTTGCAGCCCGAAGTCAAGATGGTCGGCGGCGAGACCTGGGCCGAGGGCCAGGATGTCGTGGTCGAGATGAGCTATGAAGCCCTGCCGCCGATCCCGGATGTCGATGCCTCCAAGATCACGCTGGACCGTCTGACCGTGAAGGCCGACGAGGCCGCGGTGGATGAGGCGCTGAAGAATCTCGCTTCCTCGGCGCAGACCTTCGAGGACCGCAAGAAAGGCTCCAAGGCGAAGGACGGCGATCAGGTCACGATCGACTTCAAGGGCTCGGTCGATGGCGTGGCCTTCGATGGCGGCGCGGGCGAGGATTATCCGCTGGTTCTGGGCTCCAACTCCTTCATTCCGGGGTTCGAGGCTCAGCTGGTCGGTGCGGCTGCCGGGGACGATGTCTCGGTCAACGTGACCTTCCCGGAAGCCTACGGTGCGGCGCATCTGGCGGGCAAGGCTGCGGTCTTCGAATGCAAGGTGAAGGCCGTCAAGAAGCCGGTTCCGGCCGAGCTGAACGACGAGCTGGCCAAGAAATACGGCGCCGAGGATCTGGCGGCCCTCAAGGGTCAGATCGCCGAGCGTCTGGAGGCCGAATACAAGGGTGCCGCCCGTGCCGTGATGAAGCGCGCGCTGCTGGACCAGCTGGACGCGCTGGTCAAGTTCGACCTGCCGGCCTCGCTGGTCGATGCCGAGGCGGGCCAGATCGCCCACCAGCTCTGGCATGAAGAAAACCCGCATGACCATGGCCACAACCATGACGCCATCGAGACGACCGAAGAGCACAAGGTGCTGGCCGAGCGTCGCGTGCGTCTGGGCCTGCTCTTGGCCGAAGTCGGCCGCAAGGCCGAGGTGAGCGTCACCGACCAGGAAATGACCCAGGCCGTGCTGAACGCCGCCCGTCAATACCCGGGCCAGGAGCGCGCCTATTTCGAGTTCGTCCAGAAGAACCAGCAAGTGCAGCAGCAGCTGCGCGCGCCGATCTTCGAGGACAAGGTGGTCGACCATATCGTGGCCGGTGCCAAGGTGACCGAGAAAGAGATCTCGAAGGACGACCTGCAAAAGCTGGTCGAAGCGCTCGACGAGATGTAAGTCTCGATTTTTCTGCGAAAAATCAGGGGCCGCGTCCGGGGGACGCGGCCCTTTTTCATGCCGAGGCGGCAGGCTCCGCTTCGGCCGGGGCCGAGACGCCCTCGGCGCGCAGGACATAGATCCCGGCGGCGATGATGATGGCGATGCCAAGCCAGCCGAGCCCGTCCGGCAACTGCCCCCAGAAGAGCCAGCCCCAGAGGATGCCCCAGAAGGCGAAGGAAAACTCGAAGGGTGCGACGACCGAGGACATGCCGCTGCGGTAGGCCTGGGTCAGCAGGGTCAGGCCAACGGCGGCGATGCCGCCGCAGGCGCTCATCAGCGCGGCATCGGCGGGCGTGGGCCAGGCCCAGCCACGGGTCAGGAAGGCGAGGCTGGGGTGGATGACCTCGCTATGGGTGCCGCTGCCGAAGACCGCCGAAAGCGCCAGCCCGCAGAGCAGGAAGGCGTTGTTGCCCCAGAAGGCCATCGCCGCCGCGCTGTCCTTCTGCCCCATGGTCCGCGCCATGATCATCGACAGCGCATAGGCGAAGCCGCAGAAGATCGGCAACAGCGCCGCCCAGTCGAAGAGGGCGCCGCCCGGCCGCACCATGATCACCACGCCGACAAAGCCAAGCCCCACCGCCGCCCAGCGTTTGCCCGACACATGCTCGCCCAGCATCAGGACCGAGAGGATCACGATGATCAGCGGTGCGGTGAAGTAAAGCGCCACGGTCGTCGCCATCGGCAGGGCGGCCAGCGCGAGGTAATAGGCGGTATAGGCCAGAAAGTTCAAAACCCCGCGCGCCAGCATCAGGGGCCAGCCCTTGCTGACCAGCGAGGCAAAGCCGCCGTCGAAGACCCGGGTGATCGCCAGCATGAAGGGCACCGCCGTCAGGCTGCGCAGCACCATCGCCTCGGACAGGGGATAGCGGTCCGACAGGAGCTTCAGGATCAGGTCCTGGACCGAGAAGACGGCGATCCCGGCGCAGAGGCAGAGGATGGCGGCGAGGTTGGATCGGTTTTTCATGGCCCGAGATTAGGGTCCGGCCCCAGCCCCGGCTGATCCCTTTCCGACGCGGCGTGTCGGGCTTAGAGGATGAAGAAATCAGCCGTGGTCAGGACCACATGGCCGGTGAAATCGATGATCGCCAGCGGCGCGAAGGCACTGCCCGCGCCGTCCTGATCGAAGCTCAGATGCGTGGTGTCGGTGGCGGCCTCATAGGACTGGACAAATTGCGGCTTCGTCCCCGTGGCCTGATCGGTGGCCAGCATCGCGGATGCAAGGGCGCCAGGCGTCAGGGAGATGAAATAGATCTCATGGAAGACCAGCCGATCCTCCCCGCTTTCAAAATCGCGGATGGTGGAGATCTGCTGATCATTCCAGATCGGTGCGAGGGAGGGGAAGATGAACTGATCCGCCCCGGCGCCGCCGGTCAGGCTGGCCCCGCAATAGCCCAGGGTCAGACTGTCGTCGCCGTCGCCGCCGTCCAGCACGTCAATGTCGAAGTCGATCGTGGAAAGTACGGTGGAGAGCCGGTCATTGCCCGCGCCGCCATAGAGGGAGTCGCTGCCATAGCCGCCCTCAAGGAGATCCGCGCCGGTGCCACCGTCGAGGCTGCTGCTGCCGAGGCTGATCAGATGGTCATTGCCATTGCCGCCCAACAGACGGTCGCCCGATTTGCCCTGCATCAGATCATCGCCGCCGCCGCCCAGAAGCACCGCGCCGCCACCGCCATAAAGCGTGTCCTCCCCGGCGTCGCCCCAAAGCGTCGCGCTCGCGCCGCCGTGCAGGATGTCATTGCCCACGCCGCCATAAAGCGAATCCGACCCGGGGCCGCTGGTCAGGCTGTCATCCCCCACGCCGCCGAACAGACCATCCGCGCCATCGCTGCCCTCCAGCGTGTCATTCCCGGCGCCGCCATAGATCGTGTCATCGCCCGCGCCCCATTTGAAGAGGTCATTGCCGGCGCCGAATTCGACATAGGCATCGTGGGTCGGCGCCTCGATGATGAAATTCTCGAAGCCCTTCAGGACCGATCCGAAGCCGTCATTCGCCTCCCCGGTGACGGGATCGACGGTGAAATGCAGTGCGCCGAGGTCCTTCTTGAGGTCGCGCCAGAACAGACCCAGCGTGTCCACCCCCGCGCCGCCATAGAGGTGATTGACCTGACCCGGCAGATAGCTGACCGTATCATCGCCGGCCCCGGCAAAGACCGCGTTGCGCCCGGCGCCGACATCGATGTTGTCGGCAAAGCGCCCGGTATGGACCACGTCGCGCTCGGCCCCGAAGGCGAGGTCGACGCATTCGAAGCTGGTGAAGCTGGCGGTGTGGCCGGTCACCGGATCGGTGAAAAGCATGTCTGGCGCAAGGTCAAAGCGGATCGGCCCGGTTCCGGATTTCACATAGCCGAAGACCAGCCGGTCGATCCCCGCACCGCCGCGCACCTCGATATCGGAAATACCGCTGAAGTCGGCCATCACCAGGTCATTGCCGGTGCCGCCATAGGCTGCGCGCAGATATGTGCTGCCGTGTTCCGCCAGATAGAGGTAGTCATCGCCGCTGTCGCCATAAAGCGCGACGTCGCTGGTGTTGAAGACGCTGTTGATCAGCAGGTCATTGCCGGCCCCGCCGTACAGCAGGTTCAGGCTGCCGTCGCTGGCCAGCACCGTGTCATTGCCGGCGTGGAGCGTGTCATCGCCCGCGCCGCCATAGAGGAGATCGCTGCCTCCCATGCCGAAGATCCGGTCATTGCCCTCCAGACCATAGATCGTGTCGGCCTCATCGCCGCCGGTGAGGATATTGGCGTTTGCGTCGCCGTTCAAAATGGCCATGACCTGCCCAAACTCGTTACAGAATGCCCGCGCAAGTTGTGAGGTATTTGCGGCAGATTTTAGGCATCCACCGCCGATGGAGGCGCAAAACCGTGCGATCCCTTACAGAATGAAGATATCCGCGGCGGCGATCATCACGTCGCCGGTGAAAAGGGCGAAGAGATGGGTGCCGCCGGCGTCGCTGCCATTGTCGTCCCAGAGGATCGAGGTCGTGTCGCTGTCGGCATCATAAAGCCGGACGAACTGCGCCGCGGTGCCCTGCGCGGCGTCGAGGTGGAAGAGTGCGGGGTCCAGCGGGCCGGCGGAAGGGGCATGGGTCAGATAGGCGCTGGTGAAGCGCAGCTGATCCTCGCCGGAGTGGAAATCGGTCACCGTGGCCGGGCCGCTGTCCTGCTGGGCAAAGATGAAACGGTCGCGCCCGGCGCCGCCGGTGGCGGTGTCCAGACCCTCAGTCATCCGGATCCGGTCATTGCCCGCACCGCCGAAGAGAAGGTCATCGCCGCTGCCGCCGCCAAGGAAATCGGCGCCATCACCGCCGTAAAGGGCGTCATTGCCGCCGCCGCCGAAGAGCTGGTCATTGCCGGCCTCGCCCAGAAGGGAATCCGCGCCGCCCAGGCCGCTCAACCAATCGGCGCCGTCATAGCCCGCCGCCGTATCCGCGCCGAGACCGCCGTAGAAACTGTCGTCGCCGGTGCCGAGCCCCACCACATCGTCCAGCCTGCCGCCAAGTGCGACATAGGTCTCGAACCCGGTGAGCAGCGAGCCCTGACCGTCGTCGATGGTGCCATCGCCGCGGTCATAGATGAAGTAGAGGCTGGAGGTGCCGCCGCTGACCGTCAGCACATCATTGCCCTCGCCGCCATCGAGCGTGGAGGCGCCGCGCGTGGTGTAGCTGACCTGATCGTCGCCGCCCATCGCCATGACGATATTGGCGCCGCTGCCGACCCGCAGATCATCGCTCAGCGCCCCGCCATAGATGTGGTCGTCGCCGGCATTCGACACGGTGATCAGCTGTTCGATGCCGGAATAGGTGACATAGGCAAAGCCGCCGTGGCCATCGAGGCTCTGGCTCGCGAGGTCAACATAAAGCGCGTTGTCGTCGCGGGCCAGAAGGAAGAGCGTGTCATTGCCCTCCTCGCCATAGACCTTGCCGCCACCGCCGCCGAAGATCACGAAAGTATCGTCACCGATGCCGCCATGCGCCGTGCTTTCCCCGGCATAGTTGATGTCGTTGAGCATGAGGTAATCATTGCCCGAGCCGCCGAACATCTGGTCGCTGTCGCCGCCGGCGATCAGCCGGTCATTGCCGCCCTCGCCAAAGAGGAGGTCATTGCCGAAATGCCCCTCCAGGCTGTCATCGCCGCTGCCGCCGTAAAGCGTGTCGATGCCGCCGTAGCCATAGAGCGTGTCATTGCCGCCATAGGCGGTGATCAGGTCATCGCCCTGGGTGCCGTTCAGCACTTCGGGGTCCGGGGTGCCGGGGATCACGGTCATTGCGTCCACTCCATCCTGGGCAGTCCTGACGCGCGCGGATGACTCGTATATGACAACGTAAAACAATGACTTGGGGCGCGAAGTTCGAAGGGTCTCTGCCGGGTTTTCCAAAATATGCCCGGGATGCTAGCAGAGGCGAGGATTCGGTGCAATTCTCCGCCTGGTTGCAGAGCCCGGTTGCAAGCGACGCTCCGGCGCAACGAAAAACCGCGCGAGGTTGCCCTCGCGCGGTTGCCGTCCCGGATGGGAAAGTGTCTTAGCGCTCGTCGCGCGGGTCGAAGTCGTTGGCAGCGCCGATATCGTCGAAGAGCTCGGCGATTTCGAATTCTGCGGCGGCTTCGGCTTCGGCGGCCAGTTCCTGGATCGATTTGCCGGCAGCTTGCAGCTGGGCTTCTTCGACCGAACGGGCGACGTTCAGCTTGACCTTGACCACGACTTCCGGGTGCAGCGTGACGCTGACCGTGTGCATGCCGAGTTCTTTGATCGGACGATCGAGAACGACCTGACCGCGGTTCACGGTGAAGCCGGCAGCGGTGGCGGCGTCGGCGGCGTCACGGGTGGTGACCGAGCCGTAAAGCGCGCCCGCATCCGAAGCGGAGCGGATCACGGTGAAGATCTGGCCGTCGAGCTTTTCGCCCACGGCTTCGGCTTCTTTCTTGGTCTCGAGGTTGTGCACTTCGAGCTGGGCTTTCTTGGCTTCGAACGATTTCACGTTCGCGGCCGAGGCGCGCAGGGCCTTGCCTTGCGGCAGCAGGTAGTTGCGGGCGTAACCGTCCTTGACGGTGACGACTTCACCCATCTGGCCCAGTTTGGCGACGCGTTGCAGGAGGATAAGTTGCATCTCTATCTCCTCACTTCACGGCATAGGGCAGGAGGGCGAGGAAGCGGGCGCGCTTGATGGCCGTGGCCAGTTCGCGTTGCTTCTTGGCCGACACAGCGGTGATCCGCGAGGGGACGATCTTGCCACGCTCGGAGATGTAGCGCTGCAGGAGGCGCGTGTCTTTGTAGTCGATGGCCGGAGCATTGTCGCCCGAGAAGGGGCAGACCTTGCGGCGGCGGAAGAAGGGCTTGTTCGCCATGGTTTGGTGTCCTTGTCCGATGCCTGAGATCAACGACGCGGGGCGGAGGAGCGGTCACCGCCCCGATCGCCACCGAAGCCGCCCGAACGCTCGCGGTCGCCGCCGAAGCTGCTGCCGCCCGACCGTTCACGGTCGCCGCCGAAGGAACGCTCACGACGCTCGCCGCCGCCGAAACCACCCTCGGGGCGGTCGCCGCGCTCGCGCTCGTCACGCTTCTGCATCTGGACCGAGGGGCCCTCGACATGGGCGTCGACCTTGATGGTCAGGACGCGCATCACGTCGTCATGCAGGCGCATCAGGCGTTCCATTTCCAGAATCGCTGCCGGAGGGGCATCCGATTTCAGGAAGGCATAGTGGCCCTTGCGGTTCTTGTTGATCTTGTAGGCCATCGTCTTGACGCCCCAGTATTCGCGTTCGGTGATCGAACCACCGTTATCCGCGACGACCGTGGCGAAGTGCTCGATCAGCCCTTCGGCCTGCGCGGAGGACAAGTCCTGGCGCGAGATGAAGACATGCTCGTAAAGCGGCATGTAAGCTCCGATTTTCAGGGCGCATTTCATAGGACGGGCAAACACTTTCCGCGGCCCGTCCACGAGAGGCTGCGCCGGTTCATGGGATTGCGGAAAGATCGGCGGCCCCGGCTGGGGGGCTTCGCGCCCCCCAGACCCCCCGCGGGATATTTATGGACCGATGAAATGGGGCGGGGAGAGGGACGGCAGCGGGTTACTTGGCAGAATTGGGCAGGCCGAAGACCCGGTCGAAGGCGAGGGTGAAGGCCCAGGCATAGATCAGGAAGACGCCGATCAGGACGGCCTCGTAGCTGAGCGCCTGCCAGATCGTCGCCTCGAGCCACCAGGCGGTGGCGGGCAAAAGGATCAGGAGGAGGCCGCCTTCGAAGAGGCAGGCATGGGCGATCCGGCGCAGGGGCGGGCGGCCGCGGCGGGGCTGGCGCGCCTCCCAGGCCTCGAAACCGGTGTTGAAGACCAGCGACCAGAGCATGGCGATCGCGGCGCCGAAGGCCGAGAGCGACAGCGATTTCGCCCCGCCCGCATCCGACATCAGCGTCAGGGCGAGGCCGCCGAGGAGGATGCCTCCGACCTCGAAGCTGATGGCATAGACGATCTTTCGGACGGCGGGGCGCATGGAAGTCTCCGTTTGGCGGCAGAATGCACGGGCGGGCGTTGCGCGCAAGGGGCGGCATGGGGTAAGCCTGCGGCCAGCAAAACGGAGGGCCAGATGAGCCGCGCATATGTGTTTCCCGGGCAGGGTGCCCAGACCATCGGAATGGGCAAGGCGCTTGCCGAGGCCTATCCGGCCGCCAGGGCGGTCTTCGACGAGGTCGATGCGGCGCTGGGGGAAAAACTCTCGACCCTGATCTGGGAGGGCGACGCTGCCACCCTGACCCTGACCGCCAATGCCCAGCCGGCGCTGATGGCGACCTCGATCGCCGCCTTGCGCGCCCTGGAGGCCGAGGGCCTGGGGATCGGCCATGCCGCCTTTGTTGCGGGGCACAGCCTTGGGGAATATTCGGCGCTGTGTGCGGCGGGCGCCCTGACCCTGTCGGATACCGCGCGCCTGCTCCGCATCCGCGGCCGCGCCATGCAGGAGGCGGTGCCGGTGGGCGTGGGGGCGATGGCAGCGCTTCTCGGCCTCGACTTCGCCACCGCCATCGAGGTCGCCGCCGAGGCCGCCCAGGGCGAGGTCTGCCAGGCCGCCAATGACAATGATCCGGCACAGGTCGTCGTCTCGGGCCACAAGGCCGCGGTCGAGCGCGCGCTGGAGATTGCCAAGGCGCGGGGCGCCAAGCGGGCGATCCTGCTGCCGGTCTCTGCCCCCTTCCACTGCGCTTTGATGCAGCCCGCCGCCGATGTGATGGCCGAGGCTTTGGCCGGGGTGACGATCGAGGCCCCGGTGGTGCCCCTGGTCGCCAATGTGCGGGCCGAGGCGGTCAGCGACCCCGATCTGATCCGCAAGCTGCTGGTCGAACAGGTCACAGGCTCGGTCCGCTGGCGGGAATCGGTGATCTGGATGGAAGCGGCGGGTGTGACCGAGTTCTGGGAGATCGGCGCCGGCAAGGCGCTATCGGGGATGATCAAGCGGATCGCCTCGGCGGCCACGGCGCGGGCTGTGGGCACCCCTGAGGATGTCGCAGCGGCCAAGGGTTGAGCGGAATTTTTCGCAGAAAAATTGGGGCTCGATTTTTCTGCGAAAAATCAGGGCCTCGCGATCAAGGAGTTAAGACATGTTTGATCTGACGGGAAAGACGGCGCTGGTCACCGGCGCTTCGGGGGGCATCGGGGCCGATATCGCCCGGGTTCTGAATGGCGCGGGGGCCACGGTGGCCCTGTCTGGCACCCGCCTCGAGCCTTTGGAGGCGCTGGCGGCAGAGCTCGGGTCGCGCGCCTATGTGCTGCCTTGCAACCTCGGCGATGCTGCGGCGGTCGAGGCCTTGCCCAAGGCCGCGGCGGCGGCGATGGGATCGGTCGACATCCTGGTCAACAATGCCGGGGTGACCAAGGACAATCTCTTCATGCGGATGTCGGATGAGGAATGGCAGACCGTGCTCGACATCAACCTCACTTCGACCTTCCGGCTTTGCCGCGGCGTCTTGCGCGGCATGATGAAGGCGCGCTGGGGGCGGATCATCAACATCTCCTCGGTCGTCGGCGCCACGGGCAATCCGGGGCAGGGCAATTATGCCGCCTCCAAGGCCGGGATGGTCGGCATGTCGAAGAGCCTTGCCGCCGAAGTGGCCAGCCGCAACATCACGGTCAACTGCGTCGCGCCGGGCTTCATCGCCACCGCGATGACCGACAAGCTGAACGATGAGCAGAAAGCACGCATTCTGACCGCGATTCCCGCCGGCCGGATGGGAGCATCTTCCGAAATCGCCGCGGCCGTGCTTTACTTGGCCTCGCCCGAGGCTGGCTATGTCACGGGGGCCACGCTGCACGTCAATGGCGGCATGGCGATGGTCTGAACCGGAAGCGGTTTGGAATTGGTTTGCCTTGTGTCGCGACCCTTGCTATAGGCGCGGCAGGATTTACCGGGTAGAAATGCCCGGTGCCCCGATCCGGGGAGCCCGATCCGGGTGAAACGCCTTTCGGGGCATTAACGAACGGGGGAAACCCCAACGACAGAGGAAAAGATATGAGCGACATCGCTGATCGCGTTAAGAAGATCGTCGTCGAGCATCTGGGTGTGGAAGCCGACAAGGTCACCGAGAACGCCTCGTTCATCGACGATCTGGGGGCAGACAGCCTCGACACCGTCGAGCTGGTCATGGCTTTCGAAGAAGAATTCGGGATCGAGATCCCCGATGACGCTGCCGAAACCATCCAGACCTTTGGCGACGCGGTGGGCTTCATCACCAAGGCATCCTGATCCGTCAGTATCCTGATCAGTCAAACGACTGTGACGGGAAAGGCACCCTCCGGGGTGCCTTTTGCTTTTGCGGCGGGCGCTTCTGCGGGCTAGTCTGGGCTTGAGGGCAAGAGGAGAGCCGCATGGACGCCGATTTCTGGCTGAAGGTCTGGGACAGCGCCCAGATCCGCTTTCACGAGGGCAGGCCCAATGACGCGATGGTGCGCCATTTTGCCGCCATGGCCCTGCCGCCCGGTGCGCGGGTCTTTTTGCCCTTCTGCGGCAAGACCCGCGACATCGCCTGGTTCCTCTCGCAAGGCTACCGCGTGGCCGGGGCAGAGCTCAGCGAACTGGCGGTGGGTCAGCTTTTCGAGGAGCTGGGGCTGGTGCCCGAGATCACCGATCTCGGCGCCCTGCGCCGGTATGGCGCAAGGGCCGGGGAAATGACGGTCGACATCTTCGCCGGCGACATGTTCGCCCTGACCGCAGGCGATCTCGGCCCGGTCGATGCGATCTATGACCGCGCGGCGCTGGTGGCCCTGCCGCCGCAGATGCGCGCGGGCTATGCGGCGCAGCTGGTCGCCCTCAGCGGGCGTGCGCCGCAGTTCCTCAACTGTTTCGAATATGACCAGAGCCTGCGGTCTGGCCCGCCGTTTTCGATCGATGCGGCGGAGGTCGCGCGGCTTTACGCCGGGACCTATGACCTGACCCTGCTGGAGCGTTTTTCCCTGCCCGAGGGCCTCGGCGGCCAAACGGCGCAGGATGCGATCTGGATTCTCCGCCCGCTGTGAGACCGGTTCGGGACGCTTTCCCGTTGCCTTGCCGCCCGACAGCGGCAATCCTGCCGCAAAGAGCAGGAGAGTTTCATGGCCAGTCTGAGTGAAATGTTCGGGGCCGGCACGGCCAGCACCTTCTTTGGCCTGCCCGAATGCCGGGATCTGGCGGAGGTGGCGGCGGATATCGTGCTGATCGGGGCCTCGGGCTGCACGCCCTATGAGTCCTCGGGGTTTTATTGTGCGACCGGGCCGCAGGCGATCCGGGCGGCGGGGGTGGCCTATGGCGCGGCGCTGGGGCACATGAACTTCGACCTCGGCGGGCCGGTGCTGCCGGAAGGTGTCGTGGCAGTGGATGCGGGCGATCTGGCGCAGGACCCGGCGGATGCCGCGGGCAACCGGGCGCGGGTCGAAGAGGCCATCGGCCAGATCCTCGCTGCGGGCGCCGTGCCGATCCTGATCGGCGGCGACGACAGCCTGCCGATCCCGATGCTCAAGGCCTTTGGCACCGGGGACCGCCGCTATACGATCCTGCAGATCGACGCCCATATCGACTGGCGCGACGAGGTGCAGGGGGAAAGGCTCGGCCTCTCCTCGACGATGCGGCGGGCCTCGGAGATGGGGCATATCGCCCGGATCATCCAGGTCGGTCAGCGCGGCATCGGCTCGGCCCGGGTCGGCGATGTGCAGGATGCGATCGCCTGGGGGGTGCATTTCGTGCCGGGGGGCGAGGTGGCGCGGGATGGTGTCTGGCGGGCGGTGGATCTGGTGGAGGAAGGGGCGGAGGTGATCATCTGCCTCGACGTCGATGCCCTGGACCCCAGCCTGATGCCCGCCGCCATCGGCCGCACGGCGGGCGGGCTGAGCTATT
This sequence comes from Rhodobacter sp. P1_C2, assembly GCF_056406375.1. Taxonomy (NCBI): domain Bacteria; kingdom Pseudomonadati; phylum Pseudomonadota; class Alphaproteobacteria; order Rhodobacterales; genus Rhodobacter; species Rhodobacter sp. P1_C2. The sequence continues at coordinate 111,924 of NZ_JBFUAG010000015.1, read as the reverse complement.
GGCAGGTGATGGAGCTGGTCGGCGGCGTGGCTGAAAAGGCCAGGATCGCCGGCTTCGACATGGTGGAACTGATGCCCGAGCGGGACATCGACGGCCAGGGCGCCCTCCTTGCGGCGCAGCTGCTCGCCTCGGTCATGGGCGTGATCGCGCGGCAGAGGGGCTGAACGGCGGCACCGCTGTCCTGGCACCGCCGGGTTCCGGAAGATGGGCAGATTGCCCATCCTACAGATGACCGGCGGGTTTGTAGGATGGGCAATATGCCCATCTTGGCCGAGGCCTATGCTATTCTGCCGCGAGGCCGGGGCGGCTTTGGTGCGGCGGCGGGGTCAGGTCGGCGACCTTCTCGCGCAGGTCGGCTTGTTCGGCGGCCAGAAGGGCTATCCGTTCGGCCAGGACCTCGGCCGAGGTCTCCTCCTCCGCCTCTGCCTCCTTCTGGCCGACGAGGCGGCCGAAGACCTTGCCGAGGACCCAGCTCAGATCGTCCATGATCAGGTAGAAGGAGGGCACAATCACCAGGCTGAGGATGGTGGAGACGATGATGCCGCCGATCACCGCCGTGGCCATCGGCGCGCGGAAGGCGCCGCCTTCGCCGACGCCCAGCGCCGAGGGCAGCATCCCCGCCGACATGGCGATCGAGGTCATCACGATGGGCCGGGCCCGCTTGTGACCGGCCTCGACCACCGCCTTGGCGCGTTCCAGCCCGCGGGCCCGCATCTCGATGGCGAAGTCGATCAGCAGGATCGCGTTCTTGGCGACGATCCCCATCAGCATGAGGAAGCCGATCAGCACCGGCATCGACAGCGCCGATCCGGTCAGGAGAAGCGCCGTCGCCACGCCGCCAATCGCCAAGGGCAGCGAGAAGAGGATGGTGAAGGGCTGGATCGCCGAACGGAACAGAAGGATCAGCACCGAGAGCATCAGCATCAGACCCATCAGCATGGATTTGATGAAGGAGCCGAAGAGCTCGGCCTGGATCTCGGCATCGCCCCCGGCCTGCAGGCGGGCAGTGCCGGGCAGGGTGATTGTGGCCGCCGCATCGTTGAAGGCCTTGGTCGCGGTATCGAGCACCACGCCGATCGGCAGGTCGGCGCCGATCTCGGCCAGCTTGGCACGGTTCAGGCGCTTGATCGTCGCCGGACCCTCGCCCAGCCGGATATCGGCCACGGCCGAAAGCGGCACCATGGCCCCGGTGTTGGTCGAAACCTTCAGGTTGGCGATGCGCAGCAGGTTCTCGCGGCTGGTGTCGTTCAGCCGCACGCGCATCGGGATCAGCCGGTTGTCGAGCGAGATCTTGGCCAGCGCCGTGTCATAATCGCCGATCGTGGCAACCCGCACCGCCGCGGCGATTTGCTGGGCGGTCACCCCCAGACGGGCGGCCTCGTCGGCGCGCGGGGTGATCTGCAGCTCGGGCCTCGGCAGGGCGCCCTCGACCGAGACATTGGCGAGGTTGGGATTGCCCCGGGTCGCCGCCAGCAGCATCTTGACCGCGCCGTCCAGATCGGCCTCGTTGTCGGCCAGGACCGAGAAGGTCAGCTCACGCGCGCCCCGGTCGTCCAGCTTCAGGGCGCGGATGTCGGGGATCGTGGCGAGACGCTTGAAGATCTCGACCTCGATCTGGTTCTGCGGCACCGGGCGTCCGGTGTCCTTGACCGCAGGCACCAGCCCGCCGATCACCGGGATGCGGCGGCCGAGCTGGCTCAGCTTCAGAAGCAGGCTCTGGTCCAGCTTCTGCAGCGTCACCGTCACCGTGGCGCGGCGCACGTCCAGATCGCCCTTGGGCGAGGAGCCGCCGAGGATCACCACCTTGTCGATATAGGGAATGTCCTTGATCGCCTCGTAGATCGCATGGGTCGAGCGGTCGGTCTCGGCCAGGGTGGAGCCGGGCGGCAGTTCGACCGAGATGGTGACGCGGCTGGCATCCTCGGGCGGGATGAAGGAGCCGGGGACCTTGGTCATCAGGAAGACCGAAAAGATCACCGCGATGATCGCCACGACCAGCGTCAGGTAATAGCGCCCGATCGGCAGGCGCCCGATATGCCAGGTGCCGGTGGTGGCGGTGACGAAGCGGATATAGCCGCGCATGATCCAGCCGTCGCGGTTGCCATGTTCGGTGCCGGCATCGGCGGTGGTCATGAAATAGGCCGCCATCATCGGTGTGATCAATCGGGCGACCAGAAGCGAGAAGGCCACGGCGACGGCTACCGTGATGCCGAACTGGCGGAAATACTGGCCGGGGATGCCGGGCATGAAGGAGACCGGCACGAAGACCGCGATGATGGTCGAGGTGGTGGCGATGACGGCGAGGCCGATCTCGTCCGCGGCCTCGATGGCGGCGCGGAACGGGGTCTTGCCCATGCGGATATGGCGGGCGATGTTCTCGATTTCCACGATGGCGTCATCGACCAGGATGCCGGTCGCCAGCGTCAGCGACAGGAAGCTGACGAGGTTGAGCGAAAATCCCAGCAGGTCCATGACCCAGAAGGTCGGGACCGCCGAAAGTGGCAGGGCGATGGCCGAGATCAGCGTGGCGCGCCAGTTGCGCAGGAAGACCATGACCACGATGACGGCGAGCAGCGCGCCTTCCAGAAGCGTGTGCAGCGCCGCCTCGTAATTGCCCTCGGTATAGAAGACCGAGTCGTCGATCATCTTGATCGTGGCCTCGGGATGGTCTTTGCGGATCTTGTCGAGCTCGGCATTGACGGTATTGGCGACCGAGACCTCGGAGGCGCCCTTGGCGCGGAAGACGGCGAAGGCCACGACCTGATCGTCACCGACGCGCGAGAAGCTGCGGAGCTCCTCGCTGGTGTCGGTCACCGTGCCGAGGTCGGAGAGCACGACATGACGCCCCGAAGGCAGGGCAATCGGCGTGGCGGCGAGCCTGTCCACGCTGGCGGCGTCGCCCATGGTGCGGATCGCCTGTTCACCGGCGCCCAGATCGGCGCGGCCGCCGCCCTGGTTGGTGTTGGTGATCTTCAGCTGCTGGCTGACCGCCTGCGCGGTGACGCCGAAACTGCCAAGCTTCACCGGGTCCAGCGTGATCCGGATCTCGCGGTCGGCGCCGCCGAAGCGGTCGACCTTGCCGACGCCGGGCTTGCCCTGCAGGTTGCGCTTGACCACGTCATCGACGAAGAAGGACAGCTCTTCGAAGGTCATGTTGGGCGAAGAGACCGCGAAGGTCATGATCGCCTGACCCTCGACATCGATCTTGGTCACGGTCGGCGTCTCGACATCCGGCGGCAGGTCGGCCTTGATCCGGTCCACCGCGTCCTTGACATCCTGCAGGGCCTTGTCGGTCGGCACTTCCATGCGGAACTCGACCCCGGTGACGGAACTGCCGTCGAGGATGGTCGAGGTCACGTTCTTGACCCCGGTGATGCCGGCCACGGCATCTTCGATCACCTTGGTGACCTGGGTCTCCAATTCGGCGGGCGCCGCGCCCGGCTGGCTGGCCGAGATGGCGACCAAGGGCACGTCGATGTTGGGAAAGCGGGTGATCGGCAGGGCGTTGAAGCTTTGATAGCCCAGGAACATGAGCATCACAAAGGCGAGGATCGGCGCCACGGGGTTTCGGATCGACCATGCGGAGAAGTTCATCGGGGCGCCCTCAATTCGTGTCGGAGCTGGTCGAAGACGCGGCGGGCGCGGCAATCGGGTTGATCTTGTCGCCATCCGAGACGAAGGCCCCGGCCCGGGCCACGATCTGATCGCCGGCGGCAAGGCCGCTCAGGATCTCGACCCAGCCGGCCTGGCGGATGCCGGTGGTGACCTCGCGCAGATGCACGACGCCGTCGCTGACCAGCATGACATGCGAGGTCGCCCCCTCGGCATTGACCGAGGTCACCGGCACCACCAGCGCGTCATGGCCGGTGATCAGGATATCGGCCTCGGCATACATGCCGGCGCGGACCCGGTCCGGCGCATCGAGCGTCAGGCGGGCGCGGCCAAGGCGGGTGGTCACGTCGATCGTCGGCTCGACCAGGGTGATGGTGCCGGTCAGCGGGGCTTCGCCGCTGGCGAGGCTGACCGTCGCGGTCTGGCCGGGCTTGACGCGGGGCAGGTCGGCCTCGGCGAGGTCGATGCGCAGTTCGAGCGCGCCGTCGCGCATGATCTCGAACAGGGGTTGGCCTGCGGCGGTGGCCATGGCCCCGACCTGGGCATTGCGCGCCGTGATCACGCCCGAGACCGGCGCCACCACCTTGGCCCGGCTGATCTGCAGGGCCACCGTGTCGAGCTGCGCCTGGACCGAGGCGACCTGCGCCTTGGCCGAGGTCAGCGTCGCCTGGGCCGTGTCATTGCTGGCATTGGAGGCCGTGCCCTGCGCCAAAAGCGTGGCCGTCCGGTCGGCGGTGCGCTGCGCCTCGGCAAGGCTGGCCTTGGCCGAGGCCAGCGTGGCCTGCAGCTGGCTTTGCTGCAGGGTCAGGGTGGCGGTCGAAAGCGTGGCCAGAACCTGACCCTCCTTCACCCTATCGCCGACATCGGCCAGAAGGGCCTCGATCGGCTGACCCTCGATCAGCGGCGGCACCATGACCATCTGCACCGCCGTGATCAGGCCCGAGCCGAGGACGTGATCCTCGATCCGCCGCGCGGCCACCGTCGTGACGCTGATCGCGGGCAGGACGATGTCGGTGTTTTTCTCCGTCCCGGCCTCCGTTCCCGCCGCCGCTTCGGCCGGGGCGGGCGCCGCCGCCTTATCCTCCGCCCACAGGGCGCCGGGTGCCGTGGCCGAAAGGGCTGCGGCAAGGATCAGGGCACGGCACGGGGCGGTCAGGCGAAAGGAAGAGGGGCGCATCTGGTGTCTTTCGGAAAAGGCGTTTGGGCAGGACGGGGGAGGGCGTAGAACGGTAAAGGCGCAGGAAAAGGCGGTCTATTCGGCGGCAAGCGGGGCGGGTGCGGGTGTTTCGGCAGAAGCGGGCCCTGCGGCCAGGATGTCGTCGATGGCCTGGTGGACGGTGCGCAGCAACATCGCGCGCACCTGCGCCTGATCCATCGGCGAGGCGCAGGACAGGCAGGACCCCGCCTTGATCAGCACGAAGATATAGGCGGCCCCGGCAGAGAACCGCCGCTCGGCCTCGACAGCGTCAAGGCCGGTGGCGGCGCCGAAGACCGTGGTCAGGTTGGTGATGATATGGCGTTCCAGCTGGTGCCCGGCCTCGGCAATCTCGGGCGAGCGGCGCGAGGCGGCCTCGATCTCGGCCCAAAGCTCGGTGTCCTTGTCGCAGTTTTTGTTGGTGATCCTTTCGGAGATCCCGGCACGCAGCGCCGCCAAGGGGTCGGGGCTGGCCAGAACCTCGGCAAAGCTGTGCTCGATATCCTTGGCGTCGCGCAGGATCATCGCCTGGATGATCGCGACCTTGGAGGGGAAATAGCGGTAGAAATTCCCGACACTCATCCCCGCCGCCCGCGCCAGATCCTGCATCGAGGCGCCGTCGAAGCCCTTGTCGACGAAGGCCTGCCGGACCGCGGCAAGAATCTCGCCCGAGCGGATGTCGGCATGGCTGGACGGGGCAGGAGGTGCGGCAAGCTGCATCAGGAAATTCCGGCGAGAATGAACGTTCATTCACACACATAGCGCGGGCGCAGAATTGGTCAAGTCCCGAAATCGCAATGTAACGACTTTTTACATTGAGGCAAGCCCAAGGTTTTCTGCCTGCGCGCGATGGCCGAGGCAGACACCATCGCGGCCAGGGCAGTTGCAGGTGCGGGGCGGGGCGTGTATCACCGGGGCCGGTTGACCTGGGCAAAGAGCCGGGGCGGCTCTTTTGTAACGGGCATGGAGGCTTGGGTGCGTCGGGTTGTCATCACGGGAATGGGCATGGTCACTCCGCTGGCCTGCGGCGTCGAAGCAACGTGGAGCCGTCTTCTGGCGGGACAATCCGGGGCGGGGGCGATCACCCGCTTCGATCCGGTCAATGTGATCACTCAATATGCCTGCGAAATCCCGCGCGGCGACGGCAGCGACGGCACCTTCAACCCCGACGACTGGATGGAGCCGAAGGATCAGCGCAAGGTCGATGACTTCATCATCTACGGCATGACCGCCGCGGTGCAGGCCGTGAAAGACTCCGGCTGGGAGCCTGCCACGGAAGAGGACCGCTGCCGGACCGGCGTGATGATCGGCTCGGGCATCGGCGGGCTGACCTCGATCGCCGAGACGGCGGTGCTGATCAAGGAGCGCGGCACCAAGCGGGTCTCGCCCTTCTTCATCACCGGCAGCCTGATCAACCTGATCTCGGGCCAGGTCTCGATCCGCTTTGGCTTCAAGGGGCCGAACCATGCCGTCGTCACCGCCTGTTCGACCGGCGCCCATGCCATCGGCGATGCGGCGCGGCTGATCCAGTGGGGCGATGCCGATGTGATGGTGGCGGGCGGGGCGGAAAGCCCGATCTCGGAAATCGGGATCGCCGGGTTCAACGCCTGCCGCGCCCTGTCGACCAAGCGGGCGGACGACCCGACCAAGGCCTCGCGCCCCTATGACGCGGACCGCGACGGCTTCGTGATGGGCGAGGGCGCCGGCGTCGTCGTGCTGGAGGAATACGAACATGCCGTGGCGCGCGGCGCCAAGATCTATGCCGAGGTGCTCGGCTATGGCCTGTCGGGCGATGCCCACCACATCACCGCCCCGGCGGAAGATGGTGATGGTGGCTTCCGCGCGATGCAGATGGCGCTGAAGCGGGCGGGCCTCGCCCCGGGCGACATCGACTATATCAACGCCCATGGCACCTCGACCATGGCCGACACGATCGAGCTTGGCGCGGTAGAGCGGCTTTTGGGCAATTCGGCGCCGGGGGTGACCATGTCCTCGACCAAATCCTCGATCGGGCACCTTCTGGGGGCGGCCGGGGCGGTGGAGGCGATCTTCTGTGCGCTGGCGATCCGCGACCAGGTGGCACCGCCGACGATCAACCTCGACAATCCCGATGTCACCCCGACGCTGGACCTTGCCGCCAATGGCGCGGTCAAGCGCAAGATCGACGTGGCGCTGTCGAACTCCTTCGGCTTTGGCGGCACCAATGCCAGCCTGATCCTCGGAAAGGTCCCGGCCTGAGATGTGGCGCTCGCTGGCCTCCAATGCGCTGACGCTGTTCATCGTGGCCTTTGTGATGATCGCCGGGATCATCACCTGGGGGCAGCAGAAATACGTCAACCCCGGTCCCCTGACGCAGACGATCTGCTTCAAGGTCGGCAAGGGGGCCACGATCAGCGCTGTCAGCGCCGCCCTGCAGCAGCAGGGCGCGGTCAGCGATGCGATGATCTTTCGGGTCGGCTCGGAATATTCGGGCAAGAGCACCAAGCTGAAGTTCGGCTCCTACCTTCTGCCGCCGGGCGCCTCGATGGAGAGCATCGTGGCGACGCTGACCACCTCGGGCCAGTCGAGCTGCGGGCAGGATGTCAACTTCCGGATCGGCGTGAACGGGCCGGAAGTGGTGCTGCGCGCCTATGATCCGGCGACGGGGGGCTATGGCGAGGTGGCGAAGTTCGACCCCTCGGCCGGTCCCGCGCCCAAGGCCTATGTCGATGCCCTGGCGGATGCCGACCTGCGCTATCGCGTCACCCTGTCGGAGGGCGTGACCTCCTGGCAGGTGATCGAGTCGCTGAAGGCCGCCGATTTCATGACCGGCGAGATCAAGACCGTGCCGCCGGAAGGCACGCTGGCCCCGCAGTCCTACGAGATCGACAAGGGCGGCGATCGGCTGGCGCTTCTGGCCGAGATGACGGCCAAGCAAAGCGCCGTCCTGGCCGAGGTCTGGGCCGCACGCTCGGAAGGGCTGCCCTACAAGACGCCGCAGGAGGCCCTGATCATGGCCTCGATCGTCGAGAAGGAAACCGGGGTGGATACCGAAAGGGCGCGGGTGGCTTCGGTCTTCCTGAACCGCCTGGCGCAGGGGATGAAACTGCAGACCGACCCGACGGTGATCTATGGCGTGACCAAGGGCCAGGGCGTGCTGGGGCGCGGGCTGCGGCAGAGCGAGCTGCGCAAGGAAACCCCTTGGAATACCTATGTTATTCCCGGCATGCCCTCGACCCCGATCTGCAACCCTGGCCGGGCCGCGATCGAGGCGGCGCTGAAGCCCGAGAGCACGGATTTCCTTTACTTCGTGGCCGATGGCACGGGCGGCCATGCCTTTGCTGCGACGCTGGCCGAGCACAACAAGAACGTGGCGAAATGGCGGGCGCTGGAGGCGGCGGGCGTGCAGGATGCCACCGGCACCGGCACGGGGCCCGAGTCCGGTGCGGTGGACGGCTCTGCCACGCCGGCGCCGGTTCCTCCGGCCAGCGGCAACTGACCCTTAACAAAAGGTTAAGCCACCGTACGGCAAGCCATTGATACCATTGTATTTTTCGTTTGACTTTGCGAACGGTCCAAGCTATACATTTTACATGCTGGAAGAGGTGAGCAAGCGGCACAGGGGCGACCCGGTGGCCGCTTTTTCATTTCCCGGCCAACCGGAGGGGCAGGGTTGAGCAGGCATGACCATACATTTCTCCGCTGGGGATGAGGCACCCGTCGATCTGACGGAATTCACGGAAAGCCTGCTGCGCGAGGCGGCCGAGGAACTGGCCCGCGCCGTGCAGAAGATCAGGGCTGGCAAACTGGAAGAGGCCAAGGCCACGCCGGCTTTGACCCGCACCGTCAAAGACGCTTTCGAACTGGTTCAGGAAGAGAGGAGCCGTTTTGATAAACTCCGCAAACAGGTTGCCGGGACTGTCGGAACCCGAGCGCTCGACTTTCACGCCGCAAGGGATGAGATCGGGCGCAGGCTGGCTCGCCTCCGCGACGCAGGACCAGGTTGATGCCTTTCTGGGCGGCCTGAGCGAGAATGCCTTTCTGGCGCTGCCCTGGATGTTCGAATTCTGGGCCCTGCCGCATCAACTCCCGCCCGATGGGGTCTGGAAGACCTGGGTCATCATGGGCGGCCGCGGGGCGGGCAAGACAAGGGCCGGGGCGGAATGGGTCAGGTCGCAGGTCGAGGGCGCGCTGCCGGGTGATCCGGGCCGCGCCCGCCGTGTGGCGCTGGTTGGCGAGACGGTGGACCAGGTCCGCGAGGTCATGGTCTTTGGCGACAGCGGCATCCTCGCCTGCTCGCCCCCCGACCGCAAACCGGAGTGGAACGGCACGCGGCGGCAACTGACCTGGCCGAATGGCGCGGTGGCGCAGGTCTTTTCGGCGCATGACCCGGACTCGCTTCGCGGGCCGCAGTTCGATGCGGCCTGGGTGGACGAACTGGCCAAGTGGAAGAAGGGTCAGGACACCTGGGACATGCTGCAATTCGCCTTGCGGCTTGGCGATCATCCCCAGCAGGTGGTCACGACCACGCCGCAGAATGTCGAGGTGCTGAAGGCGATTCTGAAGAACCCGTCGACGGTGACGACCCATGCGCCGACCGCGGCCAACAAGGCCTACCTCGCGAAATCCTTCCTCGAGGAGGTCACGGCGCGCTATGCCGGGCAGAGCATCGGGTTGCAGGAACTGGATGGGCAGCTGGTCGAGGACCTCGATGGCGCGCTCTGGAGCCGGATGGCGCTGGATGATCACCGGGTCGACAAGATCCCGCCGCTGAGCCGGATCGTCGTGGCGGTCGATCCGCCGGTGACGGGCAACAAGGGCTCGGACGAGTGCGGCATCGTGGTGGTGGGGGCCTTCACCGAGGGCCCGCCGCAGGATTGGCGCGCGGTGGTGCTGGAGGATGCCTCGGTCAAGGGCGCCTCGCCCGACCAGTGGGCCCGCGCGGCGGTGGCGGCGATGGACCGCCACAAGGCTGACCGGATGGTGGTCGAGGTCAACCAGGGCGGCGACATGGTCGAACAGGTGGTCCGCTCGGTCGATCCGCTGGTGCCTTTCCGTCGGGTGACGGCGACCAAGGGCAAGCTGGTGCGGGCCGAGCCGGTGGCGGCCTTGTACGAACAGGGGCGGGTGTCGCATGTGCGGGGTCTGGGCCAGCTGGAAGAGCAAATGTGCCAGATGACGAGGATGGGCTTTCAGGGCAAGGGCTCGCCCGACCGGATGGATGCCCTGGTCTGGGCCCTGACCGACCTGATCCTTGATGCGGCGCAGATGGTGCGGCGCCCGCAGATGCGGTCGCTTTAGAAGGGCTGGCGGCGGGGGCGAGCCCCCGCACCGGGCGTAGAGCGGGGGCCAGCCCCCGCACCCCCGGGATATTTATGGACCAATGAAATGGAAGACCGTGCCCTGGCGCGGTGGACGGTGATGCCGCAGGCCTTGGCCTTTGCGGCGGGCAGGCTCTTGCCCGAACGGAACAAAGGAGAGGCAGAATGGTCTTCGATTTCCTGCGGCGCACGCCGGGGGCGGTGCCGGAAATGGCGGCGGGTCTGGCGGCGGAGAAAAAGGCCTCTGCCGTCGGGCGGGTGGTGGCCTGGGGCTCTTCGGGGCGGGTGGCCTGGAGCCCGCGCGATGCGGTGAGCCTGATCAAGACCGGCTTCCTTGGCAACCCGATCGGCTTTCGCGCCGTCAAGGTGATTGCCGAGGCGGCGGCGGCCTTGCCGCTGATCCTGCAGGATTCCGGGCGGCGCTATGACCTGCATCCCTTGTTGGACCTGATCCGCCAGCCCAATGGCGCGCAAGGGCGGGCCGAGCTGTTCGAGGCGATCTATGGCTTTCTGCTGTTGACCGGGAACGCCTATGTCGAGGCGGTGCCGGGGGCGGGGAGCCTGCCGGGGGAGCTGCATGTCCTGCGCTCGGACCGGATGAACGTGGTGCCGGGGGCGGATGGCTGGCCCGTGGCCTATGACTATGTCGTGGGCGGGCGCACCCACCGTTTCAGCGTTGGCGAGGCCTTCTCGCCGATCTGCCACATCAAGAATTTCAACCCGCAGGACGACCATTACGGCCTGTCGCCGATGCAGGCGGCGGCGGTGGCAGTGGATGTGCATGGCTCTGCCTCGGCCTGGTCGAAAGCCTTGCTCGACAATGCGGCGCGGCCCTCGGGGGCGATGGTCTACAAGGGTGCGGATGGGGCCGGGACGCTCTCGGCCGATCAATATGACCGGCTGGTGGGCGAGATCGAGGCGCATCATCAGGGCGCGCGCAATGCCGGGCGGCCGATGCTTCTGGAAGGCGGGCTGGACTGGAAGCCGATGGGGTTCTCGCCCTCGGACATGGAGTTTCACGAGACCAAGCAGGCGGCGGCGCGGGAGATCGCGATTGCCTATGGCGTGCCGCCGATGCTGATCGGGATTCCGGGGGATGCGACTTACGCCAATTACCAGGAGGCGAACCGGGCGTTCTTCCGGCTGACGGTGCTGCCGCTCGCCACGCGGGTCACGGCGGCGCTGAGCCAGTGGCTTTCGACCTTCACCGGCGAGCAGATCGAACTGCGGCCTGACCTCGAACAGGTGCCGGCGCTTTCGGCCGAACGCGACCAGCTTTGGGCGCGGGTGGGGGCGGCGGACTTCCTGACGGCGGACGAGAAGCGCGTGCTTCTGGGCCTGCCGCCCCTGGAGGCTGGTGGCGGGGCATGACCAGCCGGCGCGCGCCTGAGGGGTCGAGGTTTCTCTACGACAGCTTCGATCCGACTTCGGCCCGGCTGGAAGCCAATGAACGCGTGGCCGAGGAGCGTTGGGCGGCGCTCGACTTCCGGCTCATGCAGATCGATTCCGTTCTGGAGCGGCTGGAGAAGCGGATCTGGATCGGGGTTTACGGTGTCGCGGCCTTTCTGCTGAGCCAGATGGCCGAGGCTCTCATCGCGGCGGCAACAAAATGAGGGATCGGATGTGGATGATACCGGGCGCGCCCGAGCGCAAATTTCACCAGCCGGAGGGGCCTGCCCTGCAGGTGACCGATGGCACGGTGATCTCGGGCTATGCGAGCCTGTTTGGCCGCAAGGATCAGGGCGGCGATACCGTGCAGAAGGGGGCTTACGCTGTAAGCCTGCGCGCCATGGCCGCGGCAGGGCGCGGCATCAAGATGCTGTGGCAACATGACCCGACCCAGCCGATCGGCGTCTGGGACGAGGTGCGCGAGGATGCCACCGGCCTTTACGTCAAGGGCCGCATCCTGACCGAGATCGAAAAGGGCCGCGAGGCGGCGGCCCTGCTGACGGCGGGGGCGATCGACGGGCTGTCGATCGGCTACCGCACCGTCAAGGCGGAACGCGACGGCAAGGGGCAGCGCCTCTTGTCCGAGCTGGAGCTTTGGGAGGTCTCTCTGGTGACCTTCCCGATGCTTCCCGAAGCCCGGGTGGCGGCCAAGGGCGAGTCCCTTGGTGCGGATATCTGGGCCGAACTGGCGGCGGCTTTCGACGACGCCCGCCTCTCCCTGGCCGGGCGCAGGTAGCGCGGCCTTTCACGACCAACCTGAGGAAGACGATATGACCGAGACCAAGGCTCGGGCCGGGGAAGATGTGTCCTCTGCCCACCCCAGTGCGGAAGTGAAATCCGCGATGGCCGGATTTCTGAATGCCTTCAAGGGCTTTCAGGACGAAGTGAAAACCTCCTTTCAAAAACAGGAAGAGCGACTGACCATGTTGGACCGCAAGACCATGACCTATGCCCGCCCCACGCTTTCGGCTGCCGCCGAGATGGACCTGCCCCACAAGAAGGCGATGGCCGCCTATCTGCGCACCGGCGACGATGACGGGTTGCGCGGCCTGACGCTGGAAGGCAAGGCCATGTCGACGGCGGTGAACTCGGACGGTGGTTACCTTCTGAACCCGCAGATGTCCGAGATGATCCAGTCGATGCTGGCCTCGACCACCTCGCTGCGGGCCTTGGCCAATGTGGTGCAGATCGATGCGACGTCCTATGACGTGATCGTCGACAATTCCGACGTGGGCTCGGCCTGGCAGGCAGAAGCCTCGGCGGTTGCGGAAAGCACCACGCCGAACATCAACCGGATCTCGATCAAGCTGAACGACCTGTCGGCCATGCCCAAGGCCAGCCAGCGACTGCTGGACGATGCGGCTTTCGACGTGGAAGCCTGGCTGAGCCAGAAGATCGCCACCCGCTTCATCCGCGCCGAGGCCTCGGCCTTCGTGAACGGCACCGGCACCGACCAGCCCAAAGGCATCATGCTGCCGTCCAAGGTGGCCAATGCCTCCTGGACCTGGGGCAGCCTCGGCTATATCCCGACCGGGGCCACGGCGGACTTTGCCACCACCAACCCGATCGACTGCATCGTGACGCTGATCTATTCGCTGCCGGCGGATTACCGTGCCAATGCGACCTTCATCATGAACTCCAAGACCGCCGGGGCGGTCCGCAAGATCAAGGACTCGACCGGGCGCTTCATGTGGATGGACGGCTTGCAGGCCGGTCAGCCCTCGACCCTGATGGGGTACCGCGTCGTGATCCTGGAGGACATGCCGGATATCGCCGCCAACGCCTATCCGATCGCCTTCGGCGATTTCAACGCCGGCTACACGATCGCCGAGCGCCCGGATCTGCGCATCTTGCGCGATCCCTTCTCGGCCAAGCCCAACGTGCTGTTCTACGCCTCCAAGCGCGTCGGCGGCGACATCACCGACTATGCCGCGATCAAGCTTCTGAAGGTTGCGGTGTCGTAAGGCGCACCGCCCGGCCTAAGGGCCGGGGCTTTGAGCGTGCGCCGGGCAGAAGAGGGCCCGGCGCGCGTCCCTTACGGCGCAAGTTTGGAGAGAACCATGATGTTGACCGAAGAAACCAGTGTCTCGAGCGCCGCGCTGCCGGTGCAGGCGCTGAAGGATCACCTGCGGCTGGGCACCGGCTTTTCGGATGGCAACATGCAGGACAGCCTGATCGAAAGTTACCTGCGCGCCGCGCTGGCCGCCATCGAGGGGCGGACCGGCAAGGCGCTGATGCAGCGACGCTTCAAGCTGGTCTTGGAGGATTGGCGCGACAAGTCCGAACAGGCGCTGCCGCTGGCGCCGGTGGCCGCGATCGTCTCGGTGACTCTGTACAATGCGGCCAATGTGGCGACGGTGCTGGCCGCCTCGACCTATCGGCTGGTGGTGGATCTGCAGCGCCCGAAGCTCGCCGCGGTCGGCTATCTCTTCCCCAATGTGCCGAGCGATGGCCGGATCGAGGTGCTGTTCGATGCCGGGTTCGGCGCGGCCTGGACGGCTGTGCCGCAGGATCTGCAACAGGCGGTCTTTCTGCTAGCGGGTCAGTATTACGAACAGCGCAATGATTTCAGCGGCGTGCCCGCCGGACTTCCCGCCCCGGTGCAGGCGCTGATCGAGCGCTGGCGCACGGTGCGCGTGCTGGGCGGGGGGGCGGCATGACGGTGAAACTCAACCGCCGGCTGGCGCTGGAAAGCCCGAGCCAGGTGGCCGATGGCGCCGGGGGCTTCACCCTCGCCTGGGTCCAGCAGGGCATCCTCTGGGCCGAGGTCGTGCCGGGCGCCGGCAGCGATACGGCGGGGGTCGAGGTCAGCCTCTCGCGCGTGCCCTACCGGATCACGGTGCATGGGGCGCCGATCGGCTCTCCCGCCCGGCCGCGCCCTGACCAAAGGCTGACCGATGGCACGCGGGTCTTCCTGATCAAGGCGGTGACCGAACGCGATGCCTCGGGCCTGTATCTGACCTGCTTTGCCCAGGAAGAGGTGCCGCAATGAGCTATGCCGCAGCGGCCGCCTTGCAGGCGGCGGTCTATCAGCGCCTGACCGGATGGTCGGCCCTGACCGGCGTTTCGGTGGTGGATGCCTTGCCCGCGCAGACCGGGCGGGGGACCTTCATCCTGCTTGGCCCGGAAACCGTGAACGACCAGAGCGACAAAACGGCCGCGGGGGCGGAGCATCTGTTCCAGATCTCGGTCATCAGCGACGCCCAGGGCTTCATGCCGGCCAAGACGGCGGCGGCGCGCGTCTCGGAGGCGCTGGTGGGCGCGAGCTTGACGCTGACCACCGGCAGTCTGGTGGACCTGACCTTCGTGCGGGCGTCCGCCAAGCGGCTGAACGTCGGCGACAATCGGCGGATTGATCTGACCTTCCGGGCACGGATCGACTTTTGAGGGCCCGCTGTCGGGCCCCGGGCAACCTTTTCCAGATGGAGAGTGAAGATGGCTGTGCAGAACGGCAAGGACCTGCTGATCAAGGTCGACCAGACCGGCACCGGAAGCTTTGTCACCGTGGCGGGCCTGCGCGCAACCCGGCTGAACTTCAACGCCGAGACGGTGGATGTGACGACGCTGGAAAGCGCGGGCGGCTGGCGTGAGCTGCTCGCCGGGGCCGGGGTGAAGTCGGCGGCGATTTCCGGCTCGGGCGTCTTTCGTGACGCCAACACCGATGCGCGGGCGCGGCAGATCTTCTTTGACGCCGAGATGCCGCAGTTTCAGGTGGTGATCCCCAGTTTCGGCATCGTGCAGGGCGCCTTCCAGATCACCTCGATCGAATATGCCGGCACTTACAACGGCGAGGCGACCTATGACATGTCGCTGGCCTCGGCCGGGTCCCTGACCTTCACGGCGATCTGATGGGCAACCCTTATGCGGGCGAAGTCACGCTGAGCCTCGACGGGGTGCCGCATGTGGCCAAGCTGACGCTCGGCGCCCTGGCCGAGCTGGAAGCGGCGCTGGAAACCGGCTCGCTGGTCGATCTGATCAGCCGGTTCGAGGCGCAGCGCTTTTCCACCCGCGATGTGCTGGCGCTGGTGGTGGCGGGGCTGCGCGGCGGCGGCTGGCAGGGTACGGCGGCAGACCTTCTGCGGGTCGAGATCGGCGGCGGCCCCTTGATGGCGGCGCAGGCGGCGGCCCTTCTGCTGGCGCGGGCCTTCGCGGTGCCGGGCGAGACATGAGCCGGATCGACTGGTCGGGCCTTCTGCGGGCGGGGCTTTACGAGCTGCGCCTGACGCCCGAGGCCTTTTGGCGCCTGACGCCCATCGAGCTCAAAATCATGCTGGGGGCGGAAAACACCGCCCCGGCGCTGACGCGGGCGCGGCTGGAAGAGCTGGCGGCCGCTTTCCCCGATGGCAGAAAGGCAAAAGCCGATGACGGATATCGCGGATCTGACGGACCAGATCGCCGCCCTTGAAGCCACGCTGGGTGGCACGGTCGGCCTGGTTTCCAGCTTTGAAACGGAACTGAGCAGGATGCAGGACAGCCTCGTCTTCACCGGGCGCGAGGTGAACTCCTTGGCTTTGGGGTTCAGCGGCGGCTTGCGGCGGGCCTTTGACGGCGTGGTCTTCGACGGGATGAAGCTGAGCGATGCCCTGCGCGGCATTGCCAAGAGCATGGCGGATACCGTGTTCAACACTGCGCTGAAGCCGGTGACCAATGCCGTGGGCGGGCTTTTGGCCGGAGGGCTCAACTCGGTCCTGGGCAAAGGGTTGGGCTTTGCCAATGGCGGGGCCTTCGTGCAGGGCAGGGTGATGCCCTTTGCCCAGGGCGGCGTGGTCGCCTCGCCCACCGCCTTTCCGATGCGGGGCGGCAGCGGGCTGATGGGCGAGGCGGGGCCGGAGGCGATCATGCCCTTGACCCGCGGCCCGGATGGCAAGCTTGGGGTGCGCGCCGCCGGGGGCGGGCAGGGCGTGACGGTGGTGATGAACATCTCCACCCCCGATGTCGCAGGCTTTCAACGCAGCCAAAGCCAGATCGCAGCCCAGGCCATGCGGGCGCTTGCCCGTGGCCAGCGCAACCGCTGAGGACAGGACATGAGCTTTCACGAGGTAAGATACCCGATCAAACAAAGCTTCGGCTCCTCCGGCGGGCCGGAGCGGCGGACCGAGATCGTCACGCTGGTCAACGGCTTTGAAGAGCGCAATTCGCCCTGGCAGGATTCGCGCCGCCGCTATGACGCGGGGGCGGGCATGCGCTCGCTCGACGATCTGGAGGTGCTGATCGCCTTTTTCGAGGCGCGGTCCGGCCAACTGCACGGCTTTCGCTGGAAGGACTGGAGCGATTACAAGACCTGCCGCCCCTCGGCCTCGGTCAGTGCGACGGATCAGATGCTGGGTCTTGGCAATGGGGTCAGGACCAGTTTCCAGCTGATCAAGGCCTATAGTTCGGGCAGCCAGACTTACACCCGTACCCTCGTGAAACCGGTGGCGGGCTCGGTCCAGGTCGCGGTCAATGGCGTGGCGCGGGTTCTGGGGACCGATTTCAACGTCGATACGACCACCGGGCTGATCACCTTCAACCTGCCGCCGGGCAACGGGCTTTCGGTCACCGCGGGCTGCGAGTTCGACGTGCCGGTGCGTTTTGACACCGACCGGATCAACACCTCGGTCGCGACCTTCCATGCCGGCGAAATTCCCGCCGTACCGGTGATCGAGGTGCGGCTGTGACCACGGGACGCGACGCTCTTCTGAGCCACCTTGCCACCGGTGCGACCACGGTCTGCCAATGCTGGTCGGTCTCCCGCAAGGATGGCACCCTGCTCGGCTTTACCGATCATGACCGCGACCTGGCCTTCGACGGCATCACCTTCAAGGCGGCCAGCGGCATGACGGCCCGCGCCCTGCAGCAAAGCACCGGGCTCTCGGTGGACAATACCGAGGCGCTGGGGGCGCTCAGCGACGCCTCGGTCAGCGAGGCCGATCTGCTGGCGGGCCGCTTTGACGGGGCCGAGGTGCAGAACTGGCTGGTGAACTGGCAGGATATCAGCCAGCGCATCCTGCAGTTTCGCGGCTTTTTCGGCGAGGTGACCCGCTCTGCAGGGTCCTTCCGGGCCGAGCTGCGCGGGTTGTCCGAAACGCTGAACCAAGTGCAGGGGCTGGCCTATCAGAAGACCTGTTCGGCGGTGCTGGGGGACGGGCGCTGCGGCTTCGATCTGAACCGGACCGGGTTTTCCGTGACGACCGCGATCCTCGCCATCGATGCGCCGGGAGTCTACCGGATCGCGACCCAGAGCGGGATTGCCGATGCCTGGTTTCAGCGTGGCCGTGCCCGGGTGCAGACCGGGGCAGCGGCGGGGCTGATCGGTCTGGTCAAGTTCGACCGGCAGAACGGCCTCTCGCGCAGGGTCGAGCTTTGGGTGGATTTCCCGGATGCCCCCGTCGTCGGAGACATGATCCGGCTGGAGGCCGGTTGCGACAAGGTGTCCGCCACCTGTCAGACGAAGTTCAGCAATTTCGCCAACTTCCGCGGATTCCCTCATATTCCGGGCGAGGATTGGGTGACCTCCTATCCGGTGTCGGGCCAGGCCAACGACGGGGGAAGCCTGTTCAAATGAGCAAAGCTTTGGAGGCTGTCGCCGAAGCCCGGCGCTGGATCGGCACGCCCTATCTGCATCAGGCCTCGCTCTGTGGCGCGGGCACCGATTGTCTGGGCCTGTTGCGCGGCGTCTGGCGGGCGCTTTATGGCGCCGAGCCGCAGGCCGTGCCGGCCTATACGCAGGACTGGTCCGAACCCACGGCCTGCGAGACGATGCTGGCCGCGGCCCGGCTCTGGCTGATCGAAAAGCCGCAAGGGGCGGTCGATCCGGGCGATGTCATCGTCTTTCGGATGCGGCAGGGCTTCGTGGCCAAACATGTGGGCATCGTCGCCGCAACCGGCGCGCATCCCACCTTCATCCACGCCTATACCGGGCATGGTGTGGTCGAAAACGCCCTTTCGGCGCCCTGGGCCCGGCGGATCGCCGGCCGTTTCGAGTTTCCCAAAGGAGCATGACGCATGGCCACCATCCTTCTGTCGGCGGCGGGGGCTGCGATCGGCTCCGGCTTTGGCGGCACCATTCTGGGCCTGTCCGGCGCGGTGATCGGCCGGGCGGTGGGCGCCACGATCGGCCGCTCGATCGACCAGCGCATCCTGGGCGCGGGTTCCGAGCCGATCGAGACGGGCAGGGTCGAACGCTTTCAACTGACCGGCGCCAGTGACGGCGCCCCGGTGGCGCGGGTCTGGGGGCGGATGCGGGTGGCGGGGCAGGTGATCTGGGCCACGCGATTCCTGGAAAACGCCAATCGCAGCGGCGGGGGCAAGGGCGCCCCCCAGCCATCGGTCACCAGTTTCAGCTATTCGATCAGCCTGGCCATTGCGCTCTGCCAGGGCGAGGCGCAACGCCTGGGCCGGGTCTGGGCGGATGGGATCGAGCTTGCCGTCTCCAGCATGGACCTGCGCTTCTATCCCGGCAGCGAGACCCAGCTGCCCGACCCCAAGATCGAGGCGGTCGAAGGCGCGGGCCTTGCGCCCAGCTATCGCGGCATCGCCTATGTGGTGATCGAGGATCTGGACCTTTCGCGCTTTGGCAACCGGGTGCCGCAGTTCACCTTCGAGGTGCTGCGCCGGGTGCCCGACGCTGTAAGCGGTGGCGACATCGCGCATGTGGTGCAGGCCGTGGCTCTGATCCCGGGCACCGGGGAATATGCGCTGGCAACGACTCCGGTCACCTTCAACGACGGTCCCGGTGTCAGCCGCTCCGCCAATGTCCATACGGTGGAAGGCAAGGCCGATTTCGCCATGTCTTTGACCCAGCTGGGCGAGGAATTGCCCAGGGTCGGTTCGGTCTCGCTGGTCACCAGCTGGTTCGGCAGCGACCTGCGCTGCGGGCTTTGCGCGATCCGGCCCAAGGTGGATCAGAACCTGACGGAAGCCGAGGAGATGCCCTGGAAGGTCTCCGGTCTGACGCGGGGCCTGGCGCAGGTCGTGCCGGCGGTGGATGGCAGCGCCATCTATGGCGGCACGCCGACCGACCGATCGGTGATCGAGGCGATCACCGCGATCCGCGCCGCGGGTAAGGAGGTGATGTTCTATCCCTTCATCCTGATGGATCAGATGGCGGGAAACACGCTGGCCGATCCCTGGTCTGACGCCACGAGCCAACCGGCCTTGCCCTGGCGCGGCAGGATCACCCTCTCCGAGGCGCCCGGCCGTTCGGGCAGCCCGGATCGCAGCGCCCCGGCTGCCACCGAGGTCGCAAGCTTCATGGGCACGGCGCTGCCTTCGCACTTCGCGATCACCTCGGGCGAGGTGGTCTATTCCGGACCGGAGGAATGGAGCTTTCGCCGCTTCATCCTGCATTATGCCAAGCTTTGCGCCCTGGCCGGCGGCGTCGATGCCTTCTGCATCGGGTCAGAGCTGCGCGGCCTGACCCAGATCCGCGGGGCTGGCGACAGCTTTCCGATGGTCTCCGCCTTGAAGGCGCTGGCGGCGGATGTGCGCGGCATTCTGGGGGCTTCGACCAAGATCAGCTATGCGGCGGACTGGTCGGAGTATTTCGGCTATCAGGCGGACGGCAACCTCTATTTCCACCTCGATCCGCTCTGGGCGGATGCCAATATCGACTTCGTCGGCGTCGACAATTACATGCCGCTGTCGGATTGGCGTGATGGCACGACCCATGCCGATGCCTCCTGGGGGTCGATCTACAATCTGGACTATCTCAAGGCCAATGTCGCGGGTGGCGAGGGCTATGACTGGTACTACGACTCGCCGGTCGGCGTGCAAAGCCAGCTGCGCCGCCCGATCCAGGACCCGACCTATGGCGAGCCCTGGGTCTATCGCAGCAAGGATCTGGCCGGCTGGTGGAGCCATACGCATCACAACCGCATCGCAGGCGTAAGGCAGGCGGCGGCCTCGGCCTGGGTGCCCGGTTCCAAGCCGATCCGCTTCACCGAATACGGCTGTGCCGCGCTCGACAAGGGCAGCAACGAGCCGAACCGGTTTCTCGACGTGCGCTCATCGGAATCGGGGCTGCCGCGGGCCTCGAACGGGCGGCGCGATGACTTCATCCAGATGCAGTATCTGCGCGCCATGTATGGCTACTGGTCCGATCCGGCGCATAACCCGGCGGCGACACTTTATGCCGGATCGATGATCGACCTTGCCCGCAGCCATGTCTGGGCCTGGGATGCGCGCCCCTTCCCCGAGTTTCCCGGAAACCAGCAGGCCTGGAGCGATGGTGACAATTACTTCCGCGGCCATTGGCTGAACGGGCGCAGCTCCAGCCAGCCGCTCGCCGCCGTCATCGCAGATATTTGCACCGATGCGGGGCTGGCCGATGGGACCGACACCGATTTGGCCTATGGCGTGGTGCGCGGTTATGTGGTGAGCGAGACCGGCTCGGCCCGCAGCGCCTTGCAACCCCTGATGACCTCTTACGCGCTGGACGTGGCCGAGCGGGAGGGGGTCTTGCGCTTTACCATCCGAGATGGGGTGGCCGATGCCTCCTGGCCTGCGGAGCGTTTCGCCCTTGTCCCCGAGATTGCCGGCGGCGTCGAAACCTCGCGCGGGGCGGAGGCCGAGACCTCCGGCCGCATCCGGCTTACCTATGTCGAGGCCGAGAGCGATTTCGAGATCCACACCGCCGAAGCGGTCTTTCCGGATGAAACCTCGCCCGCCGTCGCGCAAAGCGAGGTGTCGCTGCAGCTGACCAATGCCGAGGCGCGCGCCGTGGCCGAACGCTGGCTGGTCGAGGCGCGGGTGGCGCGGGATGCGGTGCGCTTTGCCCTGCCGAAATCAGCGCTGGCGCTGGGGGCGGGTGATGTTCTCGATCTGGACGGGGTCAGCTACCGCATCGACCGTCTGGAAAACGGCGATGCCCTGCTGGTCGATGCGATCCGGGTCGAACCGGGCGCCTATCTGCCCGCCGATGACATCGACCTGCGGACGCTGCGCGCCTCTCCCGCCGTGACGATGCCGGTCTTTCCGCTGTTCATGGATCTGCCGCTCCTCACCGGCAGCGAAGACCCGCAATCGCCGCATATCGCCACGACCGCCAACCCCTGGCCGGGTCGTGTCGGGGTCTGGAGCTCCAGCAGCGATGCCGGTTTCACCCTGAACCGCGAGATCGAGATCCCCGCGGTGCTGGGCGTGACGCAGACCGCGATGACGGCCTATCCCTCGGGCCTGTGGGACATGGGCCCGGCGCTGCGGGTGCGTCTGTCGAGCGGGCAGCTGTCCTCGGCCAGCGAAAGCGATGTGCTCAACGGGGCCAATGTCGCGGTGATTGGCGATGGCTCGACCGAAAGCTGGGAGGTTTTCCAGTTCATGCAGGCCGATCTGGTCGGCCCGCGCACCTATGAGCTGCGGCTGAGGCTGCGCGGCCAGGCCGGCAGCGACGGGGTGATGCCCGCCACCTGGCCGGTGGGCAGCTATTTCGTCCTCCTCGACCGCGCCGTGCCGCAGATCGACCTCTCCGCCTCGGCCCGCGGGTTGAGCCGGAATTACCGGGTCGGGCAGACGGATCGCGGCTATGCCGATCCGCGCGTCGTGGCCGAGACGCTTGCCTTCAACGGCATCGGCTTGCGGCCCTATTCCGTCTCGCATCTCGACGCGTCCGGGGCCCTGGGCGGCACGGTGGTCCTGTCCTGGATCCGGCGCACCCGGATTGATGGCGACAGCTGGCTGGGTCTGGACGTGCCCCTGGGCGAGGACAGCGAGATCTACCAGATCGAGGTTTGGCAAGGCGCCACCCAGTTGCGCCAGGAATATGTCACCCCCCAGACTTGGGCCTATACGCCCGCGATGCAGGCAGAGGATGGGGCGACGGCAGGGGTGACGCTGGCCGTGGCCCAGGTCTCCACAAGGTTCGGTCCCGGGCCCTTTGCCAAGGTGACCCTCACCTGAAACCGAGATCCGGTCGCCGGAAACGCCCTGGCGACCGGGCATTTCTCGGGGCTGTCTTGCCGCGAACTCCTGTGCTAATCTGGCCGCCCGATGAGGTGAGATCATGCCCGAAGTCAAAGCGAAATTTACGTCCATCGACCCGGTCTGGCAGCGCGTCCGCGAAGAGGCCGCCGAGGCGATCCGATGTGAGCCTTTGCTCGGCGGTCTGATCCACGCCAGCCTTCTGCACCATTCGAGCCTCGAACGTGCGCTTGCCTACCGCTTCTCGCAAAAGCTCGCCTCCTCCGAGATGAGCGAGCAGATCCTGCGCGAGATCGCCGATCAGGCCTATGAGGATGAACCGGAACTGGGTCAGGCGGCCCGCGCCGACATCATGGCCGTCTTTGACCGCGACCCGGCCTGCCACCGCTTCCTCCAGCCGATCCTGTTCTTCAAGGGTTTCCATGCGATTCAAGCCTATCGTATCGGCCATTGGCTCTGGAGCCACGGGCGCGAGGATATGGCCTATTTCGTCCAGATGCGGGTGTCCGAGGTGTTTTCGGTCGACATCCATCCGGCGGCGCGGATCGGCAAGGGCATCATGATCGACCACGCCCATGCCATCGTCATCGGCGAGACGGCGGTGGTCGGCGACAATGTCTCGATGCTGCATTCGGTGACGCTGGGCGGCACCGGGAAAGAGGACGGCGACCGCCACCCGAAGATCGGCAATGGCGTGCTGATCGGGGCCGGGGCCAAGGTTCTGGGCAATATCAACGTCGGCTACTGCAGCCGAATCGCCGCCGGGTCCGTGGTGCTGCACGATGTGCCGCACAACAAGACCGTGGCGGGCGTTCCGGCCAAAGTGATCGGCGAGGCGGGCTGTTCGCAGCCCTCGATCACCATGGACCAGCTGATCGCGGATGAGATCTGAATCAGCCGGGATCTGACATCCCCCAAATGACCAACGGCCGGAGCGCAAGCTCCGGCCGTTTTTTCATGTCTGCCGAAGGGCGGGTTTCCCCCGCCCCTCGCCACATCAGGCCAGCATGGTGATCGGGTTTTCCAGCGCCTCGACCACGACCTTGAGGAACTCTGCCCCCAAAGCGCCGTCGATCACCCGGTGATCCACCGACAGGGTCATCGACATCACCGTGGCCACGCCCAAGCTGCCATCCTTCAGCACGACCGGCTTCTTGATCCCCGCGCCCACCGCCAGAATGGCGCCATGCGGCGGGTTGATCACGGCGTCGAAATTCTCGACCCCCATCATCCCGAGGTTCGAAATCGCAAAGCTGCCGCCCTGATATTCATGCGGGGCCAGCTTCTTGGTCTTGGCGCGCGTCGCCAGATCCTTCATCTCGGCCGAAAGCACCGACAGGGTCTTCTTGTCGGCATCGCGCAGCACCGGGGTGAAGAGGCCACCCTCGATCGCCACGGCCACCGCCACGTCGGAGGGTTTCAGCTTCAGGATCCGGTCGCCGGCCCAGACCGCATTGGCATTGGGCACGGCTTGCAGCGCAATCGCGCAAGCCTTGATGATGAAGTCGTTGACGCTCAGCTTCACGCCACGGCTTTCGAGGCCCTTGTTCAGCTGCTCGCGGAAGGCCATCAGCGCATCCAGACGCACCTCGCGGCGCAGGTAGAAATGCGGGATGGTCTGCTTGGCCTCGGTCAACCGGGCGGCGATGGTGCGGCGCATGCCGTCCAGCGGAACCTCGGTATAGTCGCGGTCGGCGTACATCTTCATCACGGTTTCCGCCGACATGCCGGTGGGCATGCCCGCCTTGGCCGGAGCCGCAGCCGCGGCCGCCGCAGGCGCCGCTGCCGGGGCAGGGGCTGCCGCCGGGGCGGGTTTCGCCCCCTCGACATCCGCCTTGACGATGCGGCCATGCGGGCCGGTGCCTGTGACCTTGGTCAGATCCAGACCCTTTTCCGCCGCCAGACGCCGCGCGAGGGGCGAGGCGAAGACGCGGGCGCCCTCGACCTTGGCCGCCGCAGGGGCCGCCGCTGGAGCCGCAACCGCAGCAGCCGGAGCCGCCGCCACGGGCGCAGCCGCCGCAACCGGCGCTGCAGCTGCGGCGGGGGCGGCTTTCGGCGCGTCGGACAGGCTTTCGCCGTCGTCCAGCAGCACGGCAATCGCGGTGTTCACCTTCACGCCCGCGGTACCTTCGGCCACAAGGATCTTGCCCACGACGCCTTCATCGACGGCTTCAAACTCCATCGTCGCCTTGTCGGTCTCGATCTCGGCGAGGATCTGGCCCGATTTGACCACATCCCCCTCCTTGACCAGCCATTTCGCCAGCGTGCCTTCCTCCATCGTCGGGGACAGCGCGGGCATCAGGATTTCAACAGCCATAATGCACCTCAGCGATAGCAGACGGATTTGACAGCGGCGACCACTTCGGCGGTCGTCACCAGGGCATGCTTTTCAAGGTTCGCCGCATAGGGCATCGGCACGTCTTTCCCCGTGCAGGTCACCACCGGCGCATCGAGATAGTCGAAGGCGCGCTGCATGATGGTCGAGGCCATGTGATCGCCGATCGAGCCGACCGGGAAGCCTTCCTCCACCGTCACGCAACGGTTGGTCTTCATCACCGAAGCCAGCACCGTGTCATAGTCGATCGGGCGCAGGGTGCGCAGGTCGATCACCTCGGCCGAGATGCCGTCTTTGGCAAGAAGATCAGCGGCTTCCAGCGCATACTTCATGCCGATCCCGAAGGAGACGATGGTCACATCCGTGCCCTCGCGCCAGATCCGGGCCTTGCCGAAGGGGATGGTGAAATCGGGCAGGTCGGGCACTTCGAAGCTTTGACCGTAGAGAATTTCATTCTCCAGGAAGACCACCGGGTTGCGGTCGCGGATCGCGGTTTTCAGCAGACCCTTCGCATCGGCGGCCGAATAGGGCATCACGACTTTCAGGCCCGGAATGGCGGCATACCAGGCGGCGTAGTCCTGAGAGTGCTGCGCCCCCACGCGGGCCGCAGCGCCATTGGTGCCGCGGAAGACGATCGGCGCGCCCATCTGGCCGCCCGACATGTAGTTGGTCTTGGCGGCAGAGTTGAGGATGTGGTCGATCGCCTGCATCGCGAAGTTCCAGGTCATGAACTCCACGATCGGGTTCAGACCGCCCCAGGAGGCGCCGACGGCGATGCCGGTAAAGCCCATCTCGGTGATGGGCGTATCGACCACGCGCTTCGGGCCGAACTCGTCCAGCAGACCCTGGGAGATCTTGTAGGCGCCCTGGTATTCGCCGACCTCTTCGCCCATCAGCATGACAGTCGGATTGGCGCGCATCTCTTCGGCCATCGCCTCGCGCAGGGCTTCCCGCACGGTCATCGTCTTCATCGGCGTGCCATCGGCCCAATCGGCCGAGGCCTTGGAGACGACAGCGACCGGCGCCGCAGCCGGAGCTGGCGCAGCCGCAGCAACCGGCGCCTCGGCCACAGCGGGCGCCGCCGCCGGAGCAGCCTTCGCCGCCACAGC
Source organism: Rhodobacter sp. P1_C2 (assembly GCF_056406375.1). NCBI lineage: Bacteria > Pseudomonadati > Pseudomonadota > Alphaproteobacteria > Rhodobacterales > Rhodobacter > Rhodobacter sp. P1_C2. The sequence continues at coordinate 86,028 of NZ_JBFUAG010000015.1, read as the reverse complement.
CTCGCCCTCTTCGGACATGACGAGGATCGGCGTGTTGACCTTCACGCCGGCGGTGCCTTCGGCAACCAGCAAGGCGCCAACCCGGCCCTCATCGACGGCCTCGAACTCCATCGTCGCCTTGTCGGTCTCGATCTCGGCAAGGATCTGGCCGGATTTGACCTGATCGCCCACCTTCACCAGCCATTTCGCCAGCGTGCCCTCTTCCATCGTGGGCGACAGCGCCGGCATCAATACTTCAGTAGCCATTGTGTTCCCCCCTCAGGCGTAGATGTCGGTCCAAAGCTCGGACAGCGCCGGCTCGGGACTTTCTTTCGAGAATTCTGCCGCCGCATTGACGGTTTCCTTGATCTCGCGGTCGATCGCCTTCAGATCCTCGTCCGAAGCCAGGCCCGCATTGATCAGAAGATCGCGCACATGTTCGATGGCGTCCTTTTCCGAGCGGATCTTGTCGACCTCGTCGCGGGTCCGGTACTTGGCCGGGTCCGACATCGAGTGGCCGCGGTAGCGGTAGGTCATCATTTCCAGGATATAGGGCCCGTTGCCGGCGCGGCAGTGCGCCACGGCCTTTTCGCCCGCGGCCTTGACCGCCAGCACATCCATGCCGTCGACCTGTTCGCCCGGAATGCCGTAGGCGGTGCCACGGCCAAAGAAGGTGCCCGACTTGGTCGAACGCTTCACCGAGGTGCCCATCGCATACTGGTTGTTCTCGATGACAAAGATCACCGGCAGCGACCACAGCTCGGCCATGTTGTAGGTCTCGTAGACCTGGCCCTGGTTGGCAGCACCGTCGCCGAAATAGGTGAAGGTCACGTTGTCATTGCCGAGGTACTTGTCGGCAAAGGCCAGACCGGCGCCCAGCGGCACCTGCGCGCCGACGATGCCATGGCCGCCGTAGAAATGCTTCTCTTTGCTAAACATGTGCATCGAGCCGCCCTTGCCCTTGGAGTAGCCCCCCTCGCGCCCGGTCAGTTCGGCCATGACCCCCTTGGCATCCATGCCGCAGGCCAGCATGTGGCCGTGGTCACGGTAGGAGGTGATCCGCTTGTCACCTTCCTTGGCGCAGGCCTCAAGGCCCACGACGACGGCTTCCTGCCCGATGTAGAGGTGGCAGAAGCCGCCGATCAGGCCCATGCCGTAAAGCTGGCCCGCCTTTTCCTCGAATCGGCGGATCGACAGCATCTCGCGGTAGAACTTCAGAAGCTCATCCTTCGAGACATTTGATTTAGCTGGTTCTTTCTTTGTGGCCAAGGCCGGTCCTCCCTCGCAGGCGAAAGATAGTTTAGCGTTAAACCACTTATACAGCATCGGCGAAATAACGCAAAATGCTATTTTGCCGCCGGGGGAAAACCCGGCGCATGCCTGCCATGCAGCCCGCGAAGGGCCGGAAAGGGAAGGGGGATCGGGGGAGGGAAGACCTAGCGGATCACGATCTCGTCGGCGCGGACATAGCCCAGGACCGAGCGGACCTGTTCATCCAGCAGGCCCATGTCGAGGTAATCATCCGACAGCCGCAGCGTCAGGTTCTTGTAACCGTTCAGGTCTGCCAGAAGCTTGTCGCGCTCGGCGGTCAGATCCTGCATCTCGTCGGCAGTCTGCGCCTGCCGCAGCACGCCGTAATCGCCCTGCACGGCGGCAAAGGTGAAATAGGCGCCCAGCGTCGCGGCAAGGGCGAAATACATCATGCTGCCCAGACGCGGGCGGCCCGAAGGAAGGAAAGCTGTGCTGTTCATCTGCTGCCTCTTGCCCCTTTTGCCGGGGCTTGAGGGCAGAATGCCATGCAGAGGCCACAAATCCAAGGCATTTCTGCAAAGGCTTCAGGGCTGGTACTGCACTTGGGTGTCAAAGGTCCCGGTCACATCTTGGCAAGGGCCGCCCGACATCCGGACGGCAGGCGCATGATCGACCTGACAAAGCCGCGCGGCGAAATGCCCGGTGACATGGCCATATCCCGAGGTGTTGCCGGGGTCTTCCTTGGTGAAACTGTCGATGGTGACAGAAGCCTTGCGCGCGGCAGAGCTCAGGCGCGGCCCCTCGCGGTCTTGCGTCGCCGGGATCTCGACCAAAGTGTACCGGCCCTTCGATCCACTCTCGGGTGCGGCATCGAACGCGGTGGTCAGCCAGAACTTGCCCGCCTCGGCATCGGGGTTGCCGTCCGGATAGGCGGTGAGGGTGAAATGCGGCGCCTCACCCTGGGTGTCGAACCAGGCCGAGGCGTCAAAGGCCCCGATCGAAAAGTCATAGGTGGTGAAGGTCTGCGTCCCCTCCGGTCCGGTCAGGGTGACGGTCCCCATCTTCGGCGGATAGCCGGGCGGCAGCTGCTCGGACTCCTCCAGCACGACCGGGGGTTTGGGGGTTTCGGCCAGACAGGGGAAAGCCAGCAGGGGCAACAGCGCCGTCAGAAGATACCGCATCAATCTCTCGCATGAAAAGGGTCCGGGGAGCATCCTCCCCGGACCCGAAGCCTCACGTCAAGCGGCCTTGGCGGCCGGGTGTCACTCGGCCTTGCCCTTGTAGATGTCGATCAGGCTTTGCAGCAGGGCCAGGGCCTCGGCACGCGGACGCTGGAAGCTGTTGCGCCCGATGATCGAGCCGTTGCCGCCGCCGTCACGGATCGCGCGGGCATCGTCGAGCACCGAATCCGTGCCCTTGGCCGCGCCGCCCGAGAAGACGATCAGCCGGCGCCCGTCGAACGAGGAGCGGACGCATTCGCGCACCCGGTCGGCCTGGGTGGCGAGCGGGATCTTGCCGGCTTCGAAGGCCTTCTTCGCCTCGGGCTGGCTCAGATGTGCGGTGGACAGCTTCACCTTGATGATATGCGCACCCAATAGCGCCGCGATATGGGCGGCATAGGCGGTGACGTCAGCGGCCGTCTCGCCATCCTTGTCGAGGTCTTCACCGCGCGGATAGGACCAGATCACCGAAGCGATGCCCTTGGCCGCCGCCTCGCGCCGCATCTCGGCGATGTCGGAGAACATATCAAGGCTGACCGAAGAGGCCGGATAGATCGTGAAGCCGATGGCCGAGCAGCCAAGCCGCAGCGCATCGTCCACCGAGGCGGTGATCGCTTGCGTCTTCGGCGCCTTGCCCGGCATCAGCGAGTTCGACGAGTTCACCTTCAGGATCGTCGGGATCTGGCCGGCAAAGGTATCGGCCCCGGCCTCGAGCGAGCCGATCGGCGCGGCATAGGCGGACAGACCGGCGTCGATCGCCATCTGGTAGTGGTAATGCGGGTCATAGGCCGGGGCATTGACCGAGAAGGACCGCGCCGGGCCATGCTCGAATCCCTGGTCGACCGGAAGGATGATCATCTTGCCGGTGCCGCCGAGCTTGCCTTCCATCAGGATGCGGGCAAGGTTCGCCTTCACGCCGGGGGTTTCACCTTCGTAATTCGACAAGATTTTCTGAACGATCCTCGTGGTGCGCATCTGGGGCTCCCTCGCAATGAATATCGGGGTCTTTATCAAGGCAGAGCCGGAGAGAGGCAACATTGGTTTTGCGCTAACACCCGCATAACAGGGCGACTTTCTTTCCGTTGCGGCGAAACGGTGCTCAGGGTAAGTCAGGGCATGACCAATGCAGACCCCAAACGCCTGATCCGCATTGCCCGGCAAGCCGGTGGCCCCGATGCTTCGGGAGAGCCGCCGCCCGAGCCTTTGAACCTCGGCCACCGCGTGCGGGAACTGCGCAAGGCGCGCGGCTGGACGCTGGACCAGGCGGCGACCCAGGCCGGTCTGGCGCGCTCGACCCTGTCCAAGATCGAGAACGGCCAGATGTCGCCGACCTATGACGCGGTGCGCAAACTGGCCGAGGGGCTGAAGATCTCGGTCCCGCAGCTCTTCACCCCGGCCGCCAAGGCCCAGGTCTCGGGCCGGATGGCGGTGACCAAGCTGGGCGCCGGCCAGGCCCATGTGACGGCGACCTATGAACACGAGCTTCTGGCCGGCGGCCTGTCGCGCAAGCAGATGCTGCCCTACCGCGCCACGATCCGCGCCCGCAGCATGGAGGATTTCGAAGGCTGGGTCCGCCATGAGGGCGAGGAGTTCCTCTATGTCCTGACCGGCGTCGTGCGGCTTTACACCGAGTTCTACGAACCCGTCGACCTGCGCCGCGGCGACAGCGCCTATTACGACGCGACCATGGGGCATAATGTGATCAGCCTGTCGGAAGAGGATGCGACCATCCTCTGGGTCACTTCGCTGACCTGAGCCGCATTGCATCCGCCGTGGAAGCGGGGGGTTTCACACCCCCCGCACCCCCCGTGGGATATTTATGGACCAATGAAAGGTGAAGGGGCTGGGAAGGGGGAAGGCGCTTCAGCCGCCGAGCCAGCTTCCGACGCGGTTGGCACCGGAGGAGATGTCCTGACCGAAGCCGGAGACGGTGTTGCATCCGGCCAGCGCCGTCAGAAGGGCGAGGATCATCAGTTTCTTCATGCTCTGCCTCATGGTCTTGTTCTTGGTGTTTGGTGTTCTTGCGTTTGTTACTTCTGATACCACCACAGGTCCGGCAGGAAACCCAGCCAGTCGCCATAGAGCGGCAGATAGGCGGGATGATGCAGATCCTGTCTGTGCGCCAGATGCGCCACATCGGAATACCAGAACGGGATCACATATCGGCCCGTGGTCAGCACCCGGTCAAGAGCCTGGACCGCGGTGGAGAAATCCTCGCGGTCTTTTGATGTGACCATGGTGGCGATCAGCCCGTCCACCGCCGGCGAGGCGACGCCCATCCAGTTGCGCGAGCCTTCGGTGGTGACGCCTTGCGAACCCCAGTAGAGCGTCTGCTCGTTGCCGGGGCTCAGCGAGAGCGAGCGGATGTAATGCGTCATGTCGAAGTTGTAGCTGTTGGTGCGCTGCTTGTACTGGGTCGAATCGACCACCGTCACCGTGGCCGCGATGCCAAGCTTCTTCAGCGCCTCGATATAGATGTTCACCGCGGCGATCGTGTCACTTTCGCCGGTGGCTAGCAGGATCTCGAAGCTGAAGGGCTTGCCCGCGGCGTCCTTCAGCGTGCCGTCCTGGATGGTCCAGCCCGCCGCCTCCAGCAGCTTGGTGGCCTTGCGCAGGTTGGCGCGGTTGGCCTCCGATCCGTCCGAGACCGGCAGGGCATAGCCCTCCAGCGCGCCGGGCAAGAGGCTGTCCTTGTAGGGTGCCAGCAGGGCTGCGACGGCGGGGCTCGCCGGGTCCGCGACATGGCCCGAAAGGTCGGAATTGTCGAAATAGCTCTGGATGCGCGGATTGACCCCGCCGCTCAGCGTCTGGTTCACCAGTTCGAAGTTGAAAGCGTCGATCAGCGCCTCGCGCACCCGCCAATCGGCAAAGATCGGGCGGCGGGTGTTGAAGACCAGCCCGTCGATGCCCGAGGGGCGCTTGTGGGGGATATCCTCCTTGACGACCTCGCCGGATTGGACGGCGGGAAAGTCATAGCCTGTCGCCCATTTCGCCGCATTGGTTTCGCGGTAAAGGTCGATGTCGCCGGATTTCAGCGCCTCGATGATCACGGTCGGGTCGGTGAAATAGATGTATTTGAAACCGTCGAAATTCCATTGGCCGCGGTTGAAGGGCAGATCCTTGCCCCACCAGTCGGGGTTCTTCCTGAAAGTGACGAAATTGCCCGCCTCGACCTTGTCGACCACATAGGGGCCGGAGCCGGTGACCGGGGTGAGCGAGGAGGCGGTGAAATCCTTGCCCTCCCATTGCGCCTTTTCGAGGATCGGGCGCAGGCCCAGGAGCAGCGGCATCTCGCGGTCGGCTTGCGTGAAGGTGAAACGGACCGAGCGCGGGCCGGTCTTGGTCGCCGAAGCCACCTTCTTCCAGGCCGCCGCATAGCGCGGGTTGCCGATGGTGCCCAGCGTCTCCATCGACCAGAGCACGTCCTCCACCGTGACGGGTTTGCCGTCCGAGAATCGCGCCCCTTCACGCAAGGTAAATTCTGCGTATGAGCGCGCCTCGTCGGTGTCGATCGATTCGGCCAGAAGCCCGTAAAGCGAGAAGGGCTCGTCATAAGAACGGCCCATAAGTGTCTCCACCGTAAGGGTAGAAACCGCGGCGGGGGCGGTGCCCTTGGTGATGAAGGGGTTGAGCGAATCGAAGCTGCCGGCCTCGCCGAAAATCATGCTGCCGCCCTTGGGAGCATCGGGATTCGCCTGAGGCAAGGACACAAAATCGGGTGGAAGGGCCGGGTCGCCATACATAGCTATGCCATGGCGCGGCTCTGCCTGGGCTGCAAAACCCAAGGTCAAGGCCCAGAGGCCAAGGCAGGCCGCAAAGCCGCGCGCCACGGTTGCGGCCTTGAAATCTTGAGAGACGGCGAGGGGCATCGGCGACATTCCTTCAACATTCCGTCAGACGACGGGGGATCGCCGCGACCCTAAGCCGGGCCAGCCACCTTTTCAAACCTTTAGCTTGAACCGCGCGCTCAAGGGGGCTATAAGAAACTCACTGCTCGATAGGTTTCTTGCCTGTATGAAACCTGCCTCAACGACTTAACGCCGGCTTCGCGCCGGCGTTTTTTTATGTCCGCTTGCCAGAGGGATGGGGGAAAGCGCCGGTCTGCGGCGCAGCACCTCTGCGGGCGTTCTGCGGGCCTTGCCAATTCCTGTGCACTTGCAGCATCCTGAGGCGGCGCAGCACAGGAGACGCATATGACCCTCGCAGGCAAACTGGCCGTCATCACGGGTTCCAATTCCGGCATCGGCCTTGGCGTGGCCGAGGCGCTGGCGGCGGCGGGCGCGGATGTGGTCCTGAACTCTTTCACCGACCGGCCCGAGGATCATGCCCTGGCCGCCGATCTGGGCCAGCGGCATGGCGTGAAGGCGCGCTACATCGCGGCGGACATGTCGAACGGCCAGGCCTGCCGCGATCTGGTGGCGGCGGCGGGTGCGGTGGACATCCTGGTCAACAACGCCGGCATCCAGCATGTCGCCCCGATCGAGGAGTTTCCGACCGCGATGTGGGACCGGATCATCGCGATCAACATGTCCTCGGCCTTCCACACCACGGCGGCGGCGCTGCCGGGGATGAAGGCGCGGGGCTGGGGCCGGGTGATCAACGTGGCCTCGGCGCATGGGCTGACCGCCTCGCCCTTCAAATCGGCCTATGTGACGGCCAAGCATGGCGTGGTGGGCCTGTCCAAGACCACGGCGCTGGAAGTGGCGGGCATGGGCATCACCGCCAATGCGATCTGCCCGGGCTATGTGCTGACCCCCCTGGTCGAGGCGCAGATCCCCGACCAGATGGCCGTGCACCACATGGACCGCGAGACGGTGATCCGTGAGGTGATGCTCCTGCGCCAACCCTCGCGCCAGTTCGCCACGGTGGAGCAGATCGGCGGCACCGCGGTCTACCTCTGCTCTGCCGCCGCCGACCAGGTGACGGGTACCACGATCAGCATCGACGGCGGCTGGACGGCGCTCTGATCCCGCCGCTCTGATCCAAAGGCGCGCCTGCGGCGCAGGTCTGGTCCTCGCCTCTGGCCTGCGGCCAACCGGCTCAGGCGAAGGGCCTCCGGCGGGAGTATTTGGGCAAAGAGCAAAAGCGCGGGGCGGTCAGGTCTTGGGCACCGGGTAGACCAAGCCCCCGGAGGCGACCAGTTTGGCCGCGTCTTCGGGGAGGAGGTCGAGGGCGATGACATCCTCGCGCCGGACGAAGACGACGAAGCCCGAGGTGAAGGGCGTCAGGCCGATGAAGACGGCGATGACATCGGGGCCGAGCTTCTCCGCGATCTCGCCCTTGGGCCGCGAGGAGATCAGCCCCAGGGTCCAGACCCCCGGCCGCGGGAATTCGACGAGGCAGGTCTTGTCGAAGGAGGCTTCCGATTTGTTGAAAACCGTCTCGGCCACCTGCTTCAGCGCCGAGTAGAGCGAGCGCACCACCGGCATCCGGTCGACCAGCCGGTCGAGCCGGCCGAGCACGGTGCGGCCGATCAGCCCCTTGGCGACCCAGCCCATGAAGGTGGTGAAGGCCAGAAAGACCACCACCCCCACGCCGCGGATCGGAAAGGCATGGCCGGGCCCGAAGAAGCGCTGCATCAGCTCCTCGGGCTGGTAGTTCTCCGGGATCAGCGGCAGGATCCAGCCGTCGAGATAGCCGATCACCGCCCAGATCAGATAGACCGTCAGCGCGATCGGCAGCACCACCACCAGCCCGGTCAGGAAGGACGAGCGCAGCCCCGCGACGAGGCTCTTGCGACGCAGTGTCAGCTTCTCGGACATGGCATTCCCTGGCAGGCTCCAACGCGAGCGCTTCGCATCCGCAGCATTGCTAGCGCATCTTTGCCGCCCGTAGAAGCGCCGCTTTCACTTCACCCGATGCAAATATCCACGGGAGGGTCTGGGAGGGCAGTCAGCCCTCCCAGCCGGGTCCGCCGAGCGCGCCCCGGCCGCAGCCAGCGCCTATTTCGCAGGCATCTCGACCAGCGCCCGGGCAATCGCCGCCGCCAGCCGCGCGTTGTTCAGGACCAGAGCGATGTTGGAGGCGAGGGATTTGCCCGCGGTCAGTTCGAAGATCCGCTGCAGCAGGAAGGGGGTGACGGCCTTGGCCGCAATCCCCTGGGCCGTGGCCTCGCGCAGGGCCGCTTCGATCACCGGGCCGATCTCGGCGCGGGGAATCTCGGCCTCGACCGGGATCGGGTTGGTCACCAGTTGCCCGCCCGCAATCCCGAGCCTGCCGCGCATCCTTTGTGCCGCGGCGATCTCGCCGGCCGTATCCATCCGCAAGGGCGCCTTCAGCCCCGAGGAGCGCGACCAGAAGGCCGGGAAATCGTCCTGGCCATAGGCGATCACCGGGACGCCGTGGGTTTCCAGCACTTCCAGCGTCTTGGGCAGGTCGAGGATCGCCTTGGCCCCCGCTGCCACCACCGTCACGGCGGTGCGGGAAAACTCCAGAAGGTCGGCGGAGACGTCGAAGCTCTCCTCCGCGCCGCGATGCACCCCGCCGATGCCGCCGGTGGCAAAGACCTCGATCCCGGCCAGTTCGGCGCAGATCATCGTGGCCGCCACCGTGGTGGCGCCGGTGCGGCCGAGGGCGAGGCAGGCGGCCAGATCGGCGCGCGACAGTTTCATCACGTCCTTCGCCTGGCCCAGCGTCTCCAGCTCCGCCTCGGTCAGGCCGATGTGGATGCGGCCTGCCATCACCGCGATGGTGGCGGGGACGGCGCCGGCGCGGCGGACCTCGGCCTCGACCGCGCGGGCGGTTTCCACGTTCTGCGGCCAGGGCATGCCATGGGTGATGATGGTGGATTCCAGCGCCACGAGGGGGCGGCCCGCCGCACGGGCCTCGGCCACTTCGGGGGAGAGGGACAGCAAAGCGTTGAGTTGGGTCATGAACCGACCTCCTTGGAGACATAATCGGCGGCGGCCTTCAGTGCCGCCTCCAGCGCGGCGCGGCGGTCAGCCCCGCGCCCTTCGGCCACGATATGCGCGGCCATGAACGTATCGCCCGCCCCGGTCACGCGAGAGACCATGACCTGCGGCGGACTTGCGGCGATGACGCCCGCCCCGGCGCGACCCTCGGCGCAGGGCCTGCCGCCATCGGTGACCAGCACCCGGTTGGCCCCACGCGCCAGAAGCGCCTCGGCGGCCTCGGCGGCGCTTTTCACATCAGCATGCGACAAAAGCCGCGCCTCTTCGAGGTTGACGTAAAGTGTCGCCCCCGAATGGCGCAGCAGCGGGGTCAGCCGTTCGGCCTTGCCGGGCGAGGCGGGGGCAATCCGCAGATCGGCCCGGGCGAACAGCGGCGATGCGGCGATGTCGGAGAGAAGCGCCTCAGTCAGATTGCCGTCCAGCGCGATCAGCCCGGACCAGGGCGAAGCCTCGGAGCCAAGGCTGCCATCGGCCAGGGGGCGCAGGATCTTGGCCCCGGCGGCCTCCAGCGAATGGGCATCGGCCACGGCGGCGATCAGGCCATTGGCGCCCTCGATCGCCATGTAGCGGTCGGTCGGCAGATCGTCCGAGCGGTAGGCATGCGCGGTCTCCAACCCCAGCCGCGCGCAGGCGGCGAGCAGTTCCTCGCCCTCGGCATCGCGGCCGATCGCGGTCAGCAGCGCGGGACGCAGGCCAAAACGGGCCAGCGTCATCGCAATGTTCATCGCCACCCCGCCGGGCAGGCGGGTGATGCGGCCGGGCACATCGCCGCCCAGCCGCAGGGCGGCGGGCGTGCGCCCGATGATGTCCCACAGGACCGAGCCGATGCAGAGGATGTCGGGTTCAGTGTTCATCCCCGCGTGGTGCCAAGCTCCGTTCTGGAAAGCAAGCCCCGACAGCGCCGCCCCCGCATGCGTGAGGAGGCGACTTTGCCTGCGAAATCGGGTAGACTGGGGCCAGCATTGCCCCGTAACCCGTGAACCCGCCGCGATCCCTTGCCACCGGCGCTTGGCAGCACCGGCAGGGCAGGCGCGGTCCGAAGTGGAGGATATGCCTTGGCCCGCAAACGCAGTGATATTCTCAGATCCCGGTTCGGCTCCGACATCTGGCTGACCGACGCCGGGATCGAAACGGTGCTCGTCTACAGCGAAGGCCTCGACCTGCCGCAGTTCGCCTCTTTCCCGCTGTTGCAGCAGGGGGAGGGGCGCGCCGCGATCCGGCGCTATTTCGACGGCCTCCTGGATGAGGCCAAGCGTCAGGGCAGCGGCTTTGTCCTCGACACCGCCACTTGGCGGGCCAGCCAGGGCTGGGCCTCGGCCCTGGGTCTGGCCCCGGAAGAGATCGATGCCGCCAACCGGGCGGCGGTGGATTTCGCCCGCGATCTGCGCAGCGCCCGGCCCGATCAGGAGATCCTGATCAACGGCGTCCTCGGCCCGCATGGCGATGCCTACGCCCCCGACCGCGTGCTGTCGCCCGACGAGGCGCAGGATTACCACGCCCGTCAGATCGCCGTGCTGGACGACGCGGGCGTCGATCTGGTCAGCGCCATGACGATCTCCTCGACCGGCGAGGCCATCGGCATCGCCCGCGCCGCCCAGGAGGAGGGCTGCCCCGTGGTCCTGTCCTTCACGGTCGAGACCGACGGGCGCCTGATCTCGGGCAAGTCGCTGGCCGATGCGATCGCCGAGACCGATGCCGCCACCGATGGCTTCCCGCTCTGGTACGGCATCAACTGCGCCCATCCCGACCATTTCCGCGCCACGCTGAGCGGGCCCTGGGTCGGGCGGATCGGCGTCCTGCGCGCCAATGCCTCGCGGCTCAGCCATGCCGAGCTTGATGTGATGACGGCGCTGGATTCCGGCGATCCCGACGCCTTGGCTGCGGATTACCGCGGCCTTCTGGGCCTGATGCCGGGCCTGCATGTGCTGGGCGGGTGCTGTGGCACCGACCTGCGCCATGTCGCGGCGATCGGGGAGGCCTGCCTGCACCCGCCGCGTTTTTCCGTCCATTGACCGAAGAGGGGAGCGCCGATCCTGCCCGCCAAAGCGATGCCCGAACCCGTCCCGCCCGGCGTTGCACTGCCCCGGGCCTTGCCCGCCTATCTCGCCGATCTGCACGCCCACAACAGCCGCGACTGGTTCGAGGCGCACCGCGACGCCTACGAGGCGCTCTGGCTGCGCCCCGCGCTCGACCTTGTGGCGGCGCTTTCGGCGCCCGCGGCGGCGCTGGGGCTGATGGCGGTGCCAAGGCTCAACGCCTCGGTCCGGCGCATCCACCGCGATGTGCGGTTTTCGGCCGACAAGGCGCCCTATCACACAGAGCTGCACCTGATCCTGTCGACCGGCCCCGGCTTCAACAAGGGGCCGGGCGTGCATCTGGTCGTCTCGGAGCGCGGCTTCGGCTTTGGTGCCGGTCATTACGGGATCGCGCCCGCCGGTCTGGCGCAGCTGCGCGCCGCCTTCTGCGACGCGGCGGAGCGCGCGACATTCCTGTCGCTCCTTGAGCGCCTCGAAGGGCAGGGCGCGCAGCTGACCCCGCCCGATCTGGCCCGCGTGCCAGCGGGTCTGCCTGCGGGCGCGGACTGGGACCACCTTCTGCGCCGTAAGCATCTGGTGGCGCGCACGCTGGACCATCGCCCCTATCCCGACTGGCTTTTCACCGCGGAATGCGTGCCGAAGCTCTCCGCCCTGCTGGAGGATCTTGCGCCCTTTGCCCTGTGGATTGCCCGGCATTCGGGCTAAGAAGATGCTTGCATCCGCGGGGAGGGTGCAGTAACAGCCCCTCACTTCACAGGCAGATGCGGGCCTTGGGGGGAGAAATCCTTCAAGGTCCACCGGTTGGGGAAACCCTGAAACATCTGCTGCGGCGCAAACCGGAAAAGGAAATGGACATGGCGCTTCCCGAATTCACCATGCGTCAGCTCTTGGAAGCTGGCGTTCACTATGGTCACCAGACCGCCCGTTGGAACCCCCGCATGGGCGAGTTCATCTACGGCGATCGCAATGGCATTCACATCCTCGATCTGACCCAGACCGTGCCGATGCTCGACGCGGCGCTGAAAGCCGTGCGCGACACCGTCGCCAAGGGCGGCCGGATCCTGTTCGTGGGCACCAAGCGGCAAGCTCAGAAGTCGATCGCGGAATCGGCTGAAAAGTGCGCGCAGTACTACATGAACCACCGCTGGCTCGGCGGCACGCTGACCAACTGGAAAACCATCCAGAACTCGATCGCCCGCCTCAAGGCGCTGGACGAGATCCTGGCTGGCGGGGCCGAAGGCCTGACCAAGAAAGAGCGTCTGAACATGGAACGCGAGCAGGGCAAACTGCAGGCTTCGCTCGGCGGCATCCGTGAAATGGGCGGCACGCCGGACCTGCTCTTCGTCATCGACGTTGGCAAAGAGGCCCTGGCCATCACCGAAGCCAAGAAGCTGGGCATCCCGGTCGTCGGCATCGTTGACACCAACAACTCGCCCAAGGATGTGGACTTCATCATCCCCGGCAACGACGACGCCAGCCGCGCCATCGCGCTCTACTGCGACCTCGTCTCCCGTGCGGCGCTGGACGGCATGACCGCCCAGATGGGTGCTGCCGGTGTCGACCTTGGCGCGCTGGACGAAGCGCCGGTCGAAGACGCCGTCGCTGAGGCCTGATCTTCCTTGGCTCCGCGAGCCATTGCGGGGCCAGCTTCATAATTCTGGTATCGGGCGGGGGTAGATCCCGCTCGCTGCCATTTCAGGAACATGGAGACTAACATGACCGTCACCGCACAAATGGTGAAAGAGCTGCGCGAAACCACCGGCGCAGGCATGATGGACGCCAAGAAGGCGCTGGTTGAAACCGAAGGCAACATGGAAGCCGCCGTGGACTGGCTGCGCACCAAGGGCCTGGCCAAAGCCGCCAAGAAGGCCGACCGCGTCGCCGCCGAAGGCCTCGTCGGCGTGGCCGTCTCCGATGGCCGCGGCGTGGCTGTCGAGATCAACTCGGAAACCGACTTCGTCGCCAAGAACCCCGACTTCCAGACCCTGGTCCGCGAAGTGACCCGCGTCGCCCTGGAAACCGGCGAGAACATCGAAGTCCTGCGCGCCTCGCATCTCAACGGCGAGCCGGTCGAGACTGCGATCAACGGCGCCATCGCCCGCATCGGCGAGAATATGACCCTGCGCCGGATGCACGTTCTGGAAGGCGACACCGTTGTGTCTTACGTCCACAACTCGGCCACCGACGGCATGGGCAAGATCGGCGTTCTGGTCGCCCTGAAGGGTGATACCGCCAAGGCCCAGGAAATCGGCAAGCAATTCGCCATGCACATCGCCGCCACCGCGCCGCTGTCCTTGTCGGAAGCCACGCTGGACCCGGTCGTGGTCGAGCGTGAACTGGCCGTGCAGACCGCCAAGGCGCTGGAAGAAAACGCCGCCTCCGCCAAGCCGAAGCCCGATGCCGTGATCCACAACAACATCATCCCGGGCCGCATGAAACGCTTCCTGTCGGAGAACACGCTGCTCGGTCAGCAGTTCGTGATCAACCCCGACGTGACTGTGGAACAGGCTGCCAAGGACGCTGGCGTCGAAATCACCGGCTATGCCCGCGTGATGGTTGGCGAAGGCGTCGAGAAGGAAAAAGAAGACTTCGCCGCCGAAGTGGCGAAGATGGTTCAGGCCTAAGTTTCAAAGGCTCAAGCCGGGCAGGGGCCTCGCCCCCGCCTCAAGATACAGAAGGGTCGGAGGTCTCCTCCGGCCCTTTTTCATGGCAGGACGAGGTAGACGCCAAAGGCCACCGCAATGCCGATCAGCGTCGGGATCAGGAAGCGCACCCCGATCACCGGCCGCCCGATCCAGGCCGCGATCAGCGCCTTGGAACAGGAATTGACCGCCACCGCGATCAGGATCGCCGTGGCCGAGGCTTGCGGGTCCCCCACCATCCGCGCCGAGGAAATCGTGATCGCGTCGACATCGGCAATCCCCGAAATCGCCGCCACGATGTAAAGCCCCGCCGTGCCGAACTGGCGCTGCACGAGGCCCGCCACCAGGATCACCAGTGCAATCACACCCGCCATCCGCAGGGCCCCCATCAGGTCCAGCGGGCTGCGGATGCCAAGCGCCGGCGTCACCTGCGCCCCCGCGCCACGATCAGCCGGACTGCGCGCCATCCAGACCGCCATCGCCAGCGTGGAGACGACCCCCGCCAGCAAGGGCGGCAGCAGCAGCGGCAAAAGCCCGGCCTGCAGCACCAGGGCCAGCACCAGAACCCGGATCTGCATGACGATCCCCGCCACCAGCATGCCGGCGACCAGAAGCCGGGCAGGGGTCCCGGACGAGACCGCCATCCGCGCCAGGCTCGCCGTGGTCGCGGTCGAGGACGCAAGCCCGCCCGCCGCCGCCGTCACCAGCACCCCCCAGCGCGGCCCGAGGCCCCGCACCGCGATATAGCCGAGGAACGAGACCCCGGCGATCATCGTCGCCATCACCCAGACCTCGCGCAGGTTCAACAGGCCCCAGGGATCGACCGGCTTTTCCGGCAGCAGCGGCAACAGAAGGAAAGCCATCGCCAAGAGGATCAGCCCGTCGCGGATCTCGGCCGCAGTCAGCGCCTTGACCCAGGCATGCAAGACCTCGCGCAGCGCCATCAGCCCCGCCGCCACGATCGCCACCGCCACCGCCACCTGCATATCGCCCAGGGCCGACAGAAGGCCCAGAAGAAAGGTCAAAAGCCCGGCCAGGGTCGAGGTCACGCTGGTGCTGCCGCTCGCCGCACTCTCGCGCCATTCGAAGGCGGCAAAGACCGCGGCAAAGGCCAGGAAGACCGCCGCGACCAGCACCACACCCGTGCCAGAACCGAGACTCTGCCCCAATATCCCGCTGACCCCGCCCATCAGCCCGGCCAGCGCATAGCTGCGCACCCCCGAGGCATTCTGCCCCGGACCGCCGCTGCGCAGATCCCAGCCCCGCTCGATCCCGGTCAGAAGCCCGATGCCGAGGCTGACGCCCAAGCGCATGAAGATATCCAGATTTTCCATGCCCAGATAAAAGGCCTTCTGCGCCCGAACCGCAATGGGGCAGGGCCCGTCGCATTGACCCCGCCCGCGACTTGCCAGAAGGTGGCGCGCGATGCGATCCGCCTGCAAGACCCGGAACGCCCTGGAGTGACGCGATGAAATGTGCGGTGATCGGCACCTCTAACAGCCTGATGAAGCAGAACTATCTGCAAACCCTGCGCAAAATCTCGCATCTGGACGGCTTCGACAATTACTCGGTCGGTGGCAGCCCCAACATCCTCTTGCCCTATGTGCTGAGCCAGCATGACCTTTCGGCCTATGGCGTGGCGCTCCTCGAAACCAGCGTGAACGATGTCTGGCTGATCCGCTCCGGCGCCATCTCGCAGGACAGGGTCGCGCGCCACCTGATCGACGCGGCGGCGTATCTCAAAGAGCGGGGCATCCAGCCGGTGATCCTGATCCTGCCGGTCAACAGCGAGGTCCCCGAAATCGGGCTGCTGCGCCGGATGCTGCGCAAGATCGCCGCGGACCAGAAGCTGCCGCTGCTCGACGGTTACTCCGTGCTCGAGGCGCTGCGCCCGCTGACCCGCTGCCCGCCCGAGGCGCTGTTTTCCGATGCCAGCCACATCGCCGCCGATCTGGCCGAGATCATCGCCTGCCAGCTGCAAAGCCTGCTCGAGACCCTCACGCCCGAGACGCGCAGCCCCAAGCGGGTGCGGAAATATCCCTACAGCTTTCTCGCCGCAGAGGGCGGGCAGCCGGTGGCGCGGCAGAACTCGCTCTTCTCGAAACGCTATGTCCGGCTCACCGCCGATCAGGCGATCAGCTTCGATTTCAAGACCCCGCAAGAGCTGATCGGCTTTGCCGTCAATGTCACCGCCTGTTCGGCCCTGGTCGAGGTCACCATCGACGGCGGCGAGACCCGGCATTTCGACTTCCGCTTTGCCGGTATCCCGGAAAACCAGATCCTGTCCTTCTTCCACTCGCTGGCGCCCAACCCGCAGCCTTTCACCGCCCGCCGGATCACCTTGCGGGTCTGCCGCAAGGACGAGGCTCCCACGGCGCCGATCCTGCTGGCCCATGCCAAGAACAGCACGCTCAACGCCGCCGAGATCGAGATCGAGGGCCTGATCCTGCGCGATTGTCTGGCGGTTTCTGCCATCACGATCCCGCCCAGCCTGCAGCCGATGCCGCCGGTCCGGCTGAGCAGCGCCGAAAAGCTTCTGGCCGAGCGTCTGGGCAAGACCCAAGGTGCGCCGCCGAGGGCCAAGCCGCTGGTCGCACAGTTGTTCCCGCCGGACCGCGACTACGCCGCCGACCGACGCGCCGATCTGTTGCGCGACATTGGCCAGATGCTGCTCGTCGCCGGCGAACCCAGCGCCGCCTTGCGCATCCTGACCGAGGCCCAGACGGATCGACCCTCGGGCGAACATATCCAGCGTCTTCTTCGCGAGGCCGCGGCGCTGGTCGAGGATGGCGTGAAAAACCCCTGAAGGCAGGGGAAAACCCGAAGCGGGGGCAGCGGGGGTTTTTCGGACAGGATTATCCGATAATCTATATTATGTAAAAAGTGCAGTTATGCCCGGCTGCGGCGGAGGATGTAGATATCCATGATCCAGCCATGCGCAGCCCGGGCTGCGGCGCGGGTTTCGATGATCTTCGGGCCGATCTCGGCCAGATCGCCGGCAAGGATGATCTCTTCCTTCATGCCGACATAGGCGCCCCACCAGATGGAAATGCCTGCCGGATCAAGCGCCTGGAAGGAACACTTGCCATCCAGCATGATAACCAGCGTATCGGCGCCCTCAGGCCAGCCGTCCAGAAGCTGGCGGCCGGTGGTGATGGTGACGGCGGCGCCGATCTCGTTCAGCGGCATCGCATGGGACGCGGTCAGCGCCTGGATCGAGGTGATGCCGGGCACCACGGTGACGCTCACATCGCTGAGCCGTGCTGCGATCCGCAAGGTGCTGTCGTAAAGCGACGGATCGCCCCAGACCAGCAAGGCAACCGATGAAGCCGGATGCGCCGCCATCGTGGCTTGCCAGACGGCAGCGATCGCGTCGTGCCAGTCGTTGACGCCGGTCTGATAGCTCGGGTTTTCGGCGTCACGCACCGGCAGGTCGAACTCGACGATCTGCACCGCGGGGTTGGTCACCACCTCGGCGCAGATCGCGCGGCGCAGCTCGGCCAGATCGGCCTTGCTGTCGCCTTTTCTCGGGATCATCACCAGATCGACCGCGTTCAGCGCCTTGACCGCCTGAAGCGTCAGATGGTCAGGGTTGCCGGTGCCGATGCCGATCAGGGTCAGATGTTTCACTTGGCCGGCTCCTGATGCCAGAACTTCACGGTCAGGCTGCCGAGCACCGCCCAGGTCACCAGACCCACCGCCAGCGAGCGCGCGGCGAAGGACGAGGCAAGCTCGGGCGGCACGACGCCGCCGAAGCCTTCCAGCTCCGGTGCGCCCCAGACATGCGGGGCGACCAGCACCACGAGTCCAAGGGCCTTTTGCCAGACCGCCGCGCCATAGGCCATGAACCAGAGGCCGATGATGGTGCAGACCGCGGTTGCGGCCCACCAGATCTGGCGCGCGTCCAGATCGGCGGCGGGCGTGCCAGGCAGCTCCGGTTCCAGCCCGAGCGCGGGCATCAGCTGGAAGGCCAGAAAGCCCGCAAGACCCCAAAGCAGGCCCTGAACCGGGCCGATCGTCAGGCCCAGACCCTCGGCAATCTGGATGCCGGCGATCAGAAGCAGCCCATAGCCGCAATAGGTCAGCACGGTGAACAGCACCGTCAACAGGTGCCGCTGGGTCGGAGAGGTCTCTTCCCCTGCCCCATGCGCGTGGCCATGGTCATGGTCAGCCGGTTCTGCGGTGGCATCGGTGGCGGGCATTTCCATGCCCGGCATCGCGTGGTCATGTGAAGCTTCGGCCGCAGCGCCTTGAAAATGAACGAGTTCGCCAGATTCATACCGCTCGGCCAAAAGGATTTTCGGCTCGACCAAAAGAAATTGCAGCAGGGCGCACAGCAACCCCGCCGCAAAGCCAGCGAACAACGCGCTGGACAGCATATGTTTCATCTTGGGAAGTTGGCCTGCCTCAGTGGCAGGGGAACCCGGTCGAGTGGCGCGCGTCATGGGCGGCGTCGTGCAGGGTCTGGCTATGGGCAAAGCCCGCCGCGAACACCAGCGTCGCACCGATCAGCGCCACGAAAACCGACTGCAGCAGGGTCGAGGAACGTGCGGCGGTGGTGGTTTGGGTCAACATCATCTTCATCTCCTGTGCCGTCACACCCGACGGCCTTGTTTCAACCACGCAGGGCCGGTCTCCTGACTCGCGGGTCACAGCAGCCTTCCGCCTTCCCAACGGTTGCCCGTCAGTGGCATCTGGAGGCCGCTCGCCGCATACAGTCGCGGGGGCGGTTGCGGTTTGGGATGCCCCTTCGGGTCCATCCGTCCGCATTCCCGTTTCAGTCCCCACACTTTGTGCATGGGACACCTTGCCCCTTCATTTGGCAGGGAATCTGCCTCGGGGTCAAGCGCCGAAAGCGGCAGATCCGGCGCTTGCGCGACATCTTCGGGTAGGGCCGCGCCCAACTTCGGTAGGGGTCAGATCCCCTCCATCAAGGGGCCGATCAGGATCAGCGCCGGGCCATCGCTCGCCTCGGCCAGGGCGGCGCCCAGCGTCGCCACCGTCGCCCGGCTGAGCCTTTGTTCCGGGGTCGAGACGCTTTCGGCCAGAAGTGCCGGCGTCTCTCCCGGCAGGCCGGCTGCGATCAGCTTTGAAGAGAGCGCCGCAAAGGTCCGTTTTCCCATGAAAATCACCGTCGTCGCCTGCGGGTCGGCCAAGGCTGCGATGTTCAGATCCGCCGGCAGCCCGCCCGAGACATCGTGCCCGGTCACGAACTGCACCCGCCGCGCCGTCAGCCTGCGCGTCAGCGGTATTCCCGCCGCCGCCGCCGCCGCCGAGGCGGAGGTGACGCCCGGCACGATCTCGAATCCGACGCCCGCCGCGCGGCAGGCCTCGATCTCCTCCTCCAGCCGGCCAAACAGCCCGCTATCGCCCGATTTCAGCCGCACCACCTTTTGCCCCGACAGCGCGTAATCGACCAGCAGGCGGCTGACCTGATCCTGTTTCGGCGACACCCGCCCTGCCCGTTTTCCGACCGCCACCAGATCGACCCCGGCCTTGGCATGGGCGAGGATCGGGCCCGACGAAAGGTCATCGAACAGCACCGCATCCGCGCCCTCGATCCGCTTCAGCGCCCTGACGGTCAGAAGCTCGGGGTCGCCCGGGCCGGAAGAGACGAAAGACACGAAACCGCTCATGATGCCCCGGCAATCAGATGGAAATAGGACCCCGACACCCGGCCGCGCCAAGACCCGGCCTCGGCCACCTCCGCCCCTTCGGCGTCCTGAACCTTGGCCAAAGGCGCGTCGGGCTGGGCGAGGATGGTGGAGTAGTGGAATTCATGCCCGCGCAGCCGTGCCCCGGCACCCTGCCCCGGCATCGGCGCGAGCAAAGTCGCCAGGCGATAACCCAGATGCATTCGCCGCTTTTCAAAACTGGTGACAAGGCCGAGCAACCCGGCCATCCGGTGCCGCTGACCCGCTTTGTCGATCAGCGCCTCGCCCAGCACCATATAGCCGCCGCATTCGCCATGGATGCGGCCCGCAAAGCCCAGCAACCCGGCGCGAAACCGCTCCGCTTGGGCCAAGGTCGCGCCATGCAGTTCGGGATAGCCCCCCGGCAGCCAGCAGACATCGGCCTCAGGCGGGGCCTCGTCAGCGAGGGGGGAGAAGGGCAGAACCTCGGCCCCGGCTCGGCGCCAACCATCGACAAGATGCGGATAGATAAAGGAAAACGCCTCATCCCGCGCCAAGGCAATCCGCTGCCCCGGCGGCGTCAGGCGCAGGGGGGCGGAAGCCTCCGGCATCACGCCTGCCGCCGCCAGAACCGCCGCCAGATCGACATGCGCCGCCACCAGTTTGGCCGCCTCGTCCAGCAGATGATCCAGCTCCGGCAGCTCCTCGGCCTGGACCAGCCCCAGATGCCGCTCCGGCAGTTCGACCGAGGCCAGACGCGGCAAGGCCCCCAGAACGCGAATGCCCGCCGCCTCGATCCCGGCGCGGAGCAGTTTCTCATGCCGTGGCGAGGCGACCTTGTTCAGCACCACCCCTGCCAGCCGCAAGCCCGGCCGATAGGCCAAAAGCCCCAGCGCCACCGCCCCCGCCGTCTGCGCCTGACCGGAAGCGTCGATCACCAGAACCACCGGCCAATCGAGGTGCAAGGCCAGATCGGCACTCGCCCCCCGCCCCCATTCGCCCGGCAAGGCCACGCCGTCATGCAGCCCCATCGAGCCTTCGGCAATCACCAGATCGGCACCCGCGCCCTTGCCGAGCAGCCCCGCCACCATCGGCGCCGTCATGGCCCAGGAATCAAGGTTGAAGGACTCGCGCCCCGTCGCCGCCCGGTGAAAGGCCGGGTCGATGTAATCCGGCCCGGATTTGAAACATTGCACCTTCAGCCCACGCGCCGTGAAGGCCCGCGCGAGGCCCAGCGTCAGCAAGGTCTTGCCGCTGCCCGAAGCCGGGGCCGAGATGATCACCCCGCCGGTCATTCCGGAAACCGGGGCGCAGTGCCGCGCGGGCGATAGCGGCGGTCGTAGTCGTCGGCATAGAGGCGACTTTCGTCAAAACCCTCTGCCGCCAAGGCCTTGCCGACCAGAATGAGGGCGGTGCGGTCGATCTCCGGCCCGACATCGGCCTCGATGCTCGACAAGTTCCCCCGCACGATCCGCTGGTCCGGCCAGGTCGCGCGCCAGACCACCGCCACCGGGCAATCGCCGCCATAGTACGGTGTAAGCTCCGCCACAACCTGCCCCAGGGCATGGACCGAAAGGTGAATGGCCAGCGTCGCCCCCGTCGCGGCAAAGGCGGCCAAGGTCTCACCCTCCGGCATCGCCGAAGCCCGGCCCGAGGTGCGGGTCAGGATCACGCTCTGTGCGAGGCCCGGCAGCGTCAGCTCCACCCCCAAAGCCGCAGCCGAGGCCGCAAAGGAAGGCACCCCCGGCGTCACATCATAAGCGATCCCCAAAGCGCGCAGCCGGCGCAACTGCTCGCCCATCGCCGACCAGACCGACAGATCGCCCGAATGCAGCCGCGCCACATCCAGACCCGCCGCATCGGCCGCGGCAATCTCGGCCACGATCGCATCCAGCGACATCGCCGCCGTGTTGACGATCCGGCAGCCCGCCGGACAATGCGCCAGAACCCCCTCGGGCACCAAGGACCCGGCATAAAGGCAGACCGGCGAGGAGGCGATCAGATCGCGCCCGCGCAGGGTCAGCAGATCGGCCGCCCCCGGCCCCGCGCCGATGAAATGCACCGTCATGCCCGACCCTCTGCCACTGCGGCCACCGCCATCCCGTCCGGCCCGGTCCGCCGGGTCGAGACGAGCTGCGCCCCCGGCCCCGCCACCGCCAGGGCCGAGGCCTCGGAAACCGAGCCCGTGCCATATTCCGCCATCACCTTGGCGGAACCCTCGATGCCCTGCGCGGCCAGATCAGCCCGCGAAACCCCGTGAACTTTCACGCCCAACTCCTGCGCCAGCCTCACCAATCCCGGTTCGCGCAGCTTGTCCTCGGCCGTCGCCAGAACGTCGAACTTGCCCACCAGGGCCAGCGCCGCCCGCAAGCTTTCCGCCGAAGCGCCGCGCCGAAAGCCCAAGCCTGCCACCCTCATCTGACCACACTCCATTGCACCACCGGGCGCGACAGCTCCCAGCCCCGCTTTGACCCCAAGGCGCCGGCCTCGGCCACATCGATCCGCATCAGATCGCCGCCCTTTTCGCCATGCCAGGCGTAAAGCAGCGCCTCGGTCTCCAGCGTCACCGCGTTCATCACCAGCCGGGCGCCCGCGGGCAGCAAGGCCCAGAGCGCCTTGACCAGCGCCGCAGAGGCGCCGCCCCCCACGAAGACCACATCCGGCGTCGGCAGACCAGACAAAACCTCGGGCGCGGAGCCGAGGTACAGCGTCCAGCGATGCGCCAGACCGAAGGCGGCGGCGTTTTCCTCCGCACGCGCACCACGGGTCGGGTCAACCTCGACCGCATGGGCGGTGCTGCCCGGCGCCGCCAGCAGAAACTCGATCGAAACACTGCCCGAGCCCGTGCCCAGATCCCACAGAACCTCACCCCCACGCGGGGCCAGGGCCGAAAGGGTCAGCGCCCGCACCGGCCTTTTGGTGATCTGCCCGTCATGGGCAAAGAGCGTATCCGGCAGGCCGGAGGCGCGGGGCAGCCCCTGCCCCACACAGTCGATCGCCACGGCAACCGGCGCGAAAAACTCTTGCGCGCCCGCCTCTTGCGCCGCGATCTTGACGATGCGCTGCCGCGCGCCGCCCAAGGATTCCAGGACCCAAAGTGTCGAGGCGCCAAAACCCTGCGCGCCAAGATAGGCCCCCAGTTCCGCCACCGCAGCCCCATCGCGCAACAGGCAGATCACCCGCTGCCCCCGCGCCAGGACCGGGCGCAGCCGGGTCAGCGGTGCGGCGTGAAGGCCAAGGCAAAGCACCTCCTCCATCCGCCAGCCAAGCGCATTGGCGGCCAGTTGAAAGGTGGAAGAGGCAGGATAGCTGACCCATTCATCGGCCCGCAGATGCCCGACCAGCG
The DNA here is from genome assembly GCF_056406375.1 of Rhodobacter sp. P1_C2. NCBI lineage: Bacteria > Pseudomonadati > Pseudomonadota > Alphaproteobacteria > Rhodobacterales > Rhodobacter > Rhodobacter sp. P1_C2. The sequence goes on along the minus strand of NZ_JBFUAG010000015.1, from coordinate 63,010 downwards.
AGCCGCCCGCCCCGTACCAGAACGGATCGCCCGAAGCGAGCACAGCCACCCGCTTGCCCCGCGCCGCCAGAACCGGCGCGACCGAAAAGGGCACCGGCCAGACCTGCCCCTCGATCCCCAGAAGCGCCAGATGCCGCGGCGCGCCGAAGACGATTTCCGCATGTTCCAGCGCCTGACGGCTTGCAGAGGTCAGGCCAGAAGGTCCATCCTCGTTGACACCGATGATCGAAACCCAAGGCTCAGCCATGACCCGTGTCCTCTTGCTTGGCGGCACCACCGAAGCCTCTGACTTGGCGAAAGCCTTGGCCGATCAAGGGGTTCCGGCCATCTTCTCTTACGCCGGGCGCACCGATGCGCCCAAGGTGCAGCCCCTGCCGGCCCGCATCGGCGGCTTTGGCGGCGTCAGCGGGCTGGTGGAGTACCTGCGGACCGAGGCGATCACCCATATCGTCGATGCGACCCATCCCTTCGCCGCCCAGATGAGCCGCCACGCGGTGGAGGCCGCAGCCGAAACCGGCCTGCCCCTCCTCGCGCTGGGGCGTGATCCCTGGCGCGCCACGGCCGAGGATCGCTGGACCCTGGTTCCCGACATCGCCGCCGCGGTCGATGCCCTGCCACAGGACCTCGCCCGGGTGTTTCTCGCGATTGGACGGCAACACCTTGAGGATTTCGCCGCAAGTCCCCAGCATCATTACATTTTGCGCCTGGTCGACCCACCCCTCGGCCTTTTGCCTTTGCCGATCTGCACCCCGATCATTGCGCGCGGGCCCTTTACCCTTGAGGGTGATCTGGCGCTGATGCGCGAGCATCGGGTCAGCCATGTCGTCGCCAAGAACGCCGGCGGCATCGGCGCCCGCGCGAAACTCGACGCCGCGCGCGCGCTTGGCCTGCCGGTGATCATGATCGACCGCCCGCCCGTGCCGGACCGACCCCGGGTCGAGACGGTGGCCGAGGTGCTGCGCTGGCTGTCTCATCCGGCGAACCTTGGGGTATAGACGAAATCGCCGACCCTTCGGGTGGCCGAATTGCCGAGGATGACCACGGTCCGCATATCCGCCATCTCGGGCAAGGCCGCGCCGAGGGCCACGGTGCGCAGGCTCTGCTCGGGCGTAGAGACGGCGCGCGCAAAGGAAATAAGCCTGTCTGGCCCGCAACTTGCACGCAAAACCTCCAGCGCCTTGGAAAAGCCCTCCGGCCGACTGGCCGAGCGCGGGTTATAAAAGGCCATCGCCAGATCCGCCTCTGCCGCCAGCCGCAGACGTCGCTCGATCAAGGCCCAGGGCTTGAGGTTGTCCGAAAGGTTGATGCAGCAGAAATCATGCCCCAGAGGCGCGCCAAGCGCCGCCGCCGCCGCCAGCATCGCCGTGATGCCAGGCAGAACCGCGATGGGCAGAGCCTGCGCCTCGGGCATCAGTTCCAGCGCCTCGAAGACCGCCGAGGCCATGGCAAAGACCCCCGGATCGCCTGAAGAAACCACCACAACCCTTTGACCCTGCAGCGCCATTTCCAAAGCATGGCGCGCGCGATCCAGCTCCACCCGGTTGTCGGACGGGTGCAGCGTCAGCCCGGGCCTTGGCGCAATCCGCGCGACATAGGGGATGTAGCCGACGATATCCGTGGCCTGCGCCAAAGCGGCAGAGACCTCGGGCGTCACCATCGTCTTGGCGCCCGGGCCAAGGCCCACGATGTCCAGCCGACCGCTCATTCCGCCATCTCCGGCCGGCGGCCTTGGCCGTGGACGAGGACGATCGCGAAATAGGGGCATTGGCTGGCATCGGCCTCGACCAGGCGCTGGATGCGCTGGTTGGGCATGGTCCCGGCCTCGACCAGCCAGGCGGAGTCGAGCCGGCCCGAAGCCTCCAAGGCCCGGCGGATCTTTGGCAGGTTGCGTCCGGTCTTCATCACCACCAGCGCATCGGCCTGGCCCATCAGCCGGGTCAGATCCGGCTCGGGCAAGGTGCCCATCAGCACCGTCATCACATCATCGCCCCAGGTGATCGGCATGCCGGTCGCCGTCCAGCAGCCCGACATGCCGGTGATTCCGGGGATGATCTCCATCTCAACAACGCCGGACAAGCGGCTGTAAAGATGCATGAAAGAACCGTAGAAGAACGGGTCGCCCTCGCAAAGCACCACGACATCCGAGGCCTCTGACAAGCCTTTCAGCCGCGCCGCCCAGTCGTCATAAAACCGCGCCAGGGCCTCGTTATACTCCGGGCTGTCAAAGGGCAGTTCGGTTGTCACGGGGTATTCCATCGCATGTTCGACGGCATCTTCCGGCAGCAATCCGTTCACGATGCGCCGCGCCTGGCCCGCCCGCCCGGCCTTGCGGAAATAGGCGACCTGGCGCGCCTGAGCCACCGCCCGATGCGCCCGCAGGCTCATCAGATCCGGGTCGCCGGGGCCGAGGCCCGTGCAGATGATCTTGCCCATTCTATTCCTTCCGGCTGGCCAAAGCGTTGACCGCTGCCACCGTGATCGCCGAGCCGCCGAGCCGTCCGGCCACCACCATCGCGGGGCACGGCGGCGCCTGCATCAGCGCCTCTTTCGATTCCGCAGCCCCCACAAAGCCCACCGGACAGCCGATGATCGCCGCCGGACGCGGGCAAGATTCGTCTTGCAACATGTTGAGAAGGTGAAACAAAGCCGTCGGCGCATTGCCGATAGCCACCACCGCGCCCGCCAGATGCGGCCGCCACAGCTCCAGCGCCGCGGCGCTGCGGGTGTTGGACATGGCGCGCGCCAGTTCGGGAACACGCGGGTCCTGCAGGGTGCAGATCACCTCGTTCTTCGCCGGCAGCCGCGTCCGGGTGATGCCTTCCGACACCATCCGCACATCGCAAAGGATCGGCGCCCCCGCCTCGAGCGCCGCCCGCGCCGCAATCGCCATGCCGGGGGTGAAACGGACATGCGCCTCCAGCCCGACCATCCCGGCGGCATGGATCATCCGGACGGCCACCACCTCCTCCTCGGGGGTAAAGCGCGCAAGGTCGGCCTCGGCCCGGATCATCGCAAAGCTTTGCAGGTAGATCGCAGCGCCGTCGGTTTCGTAAATGTGTTTCATGACAGTGCCTTGCGGATGGTTTCCAAAGTGATCTCCTCGGCGGGAAGCGAGGACGCAATCCCGCCCGCCCTGGCCTGTGGCAGCACGGCAAAGCCCTGCCGGGTCGCCGACAGCGTCAGATCGGCGGGCCCCGGATGGGCGCAGCCCTTGCCGCAGCCCGACACATGCAGGATCTTGCCCTCGGGCACCGCCGCGGCGAGGCGCCGCGCGAGGCTCCGCGTCGGTTGCAGGGCTTGCGGGCAGCCCGGCGCGCCGGTGCAGGCCAGAACGCGCAAGCGGGGATCATGGGCCTCGGTGATCAGCCCCGGCCCAGTGGCAGAGCCATCCAGCAGCAGGGCCATCCGCCAGGGCGTCACGCGCATGGCCCGGCACCGTTCGGCCAGATCAGTAAGAACTTCGGCCCGCAAGATCCCGAATTCAAAGCCGATCATCGCACCCATGGCAGTCTCGCCCGGCGTGGCGGCCGCAGCCTTGGGGGCCGGAAGGGCGCTCGTGTCGAACGGCAAATCGCCCAGATGCGCGGCCATCCGGCCCCGGCCATCCCGCACACCGCCCGAGGCCACAAACCACTCAGCCAGGCGCATGGCCTCAGGCACGGCGGTGTCATAACCGACCGCCTGACCGCCCAAAGCACCATCCGCGCGCAGGATCAGCCCGCCCGAGGCACCGCGTTCGATGCGGATATCGGCCGAGGTGCCGGCCAGGACGCGCTCCGCGCCCAGATCCAGCGCAAAGCCGAATTTGTTTGGCAGATCAGGGGCTTGTTGCAGGGCCTTGTAGAGGTCTTGCGCCAGTTGCCGCACCTCCTCGCCCTGCCAGAAGGGCGAGATCACCACGTTGCGGTGGCGTTCGCTGTCGGCATCGGGGTCGATCAGACCCAGCGCGTCGAGGTCGGCGATCAGGCCCTTGTGGCTGCTCTGGGTCACGCCGCGCAGCTGCAGATTGGCGCGCGCGGTCAGCTCGATCACGCCATTGCCATGCCGCAGCGCCGCCACCGCGATGCCGCGCATCTGGTCCTGCGACAGCTCGGCCATACGCGGCCTGATCCGCACCACCAGACCATCGCCGGATTCCATCGGCTGCAGCGCGCCCGGGCACCAGCCTTTGACCGTGAAATCAACCATTTACCCGCTCCACTTCCATCGCGATGGAGTTGTGGCGCGTCTGCCAGAGACCGGCCTCGCGCAGGCGCAGGAAGCAATCCTGCATCGCGGCCAGTGCTGCCGGATTCTCCGCCGCAAGGAAAGCGCGCAGATCGTCGCGGCCAAGCGTGGCGCGGTGGTAGAGGTCGAAAAGATGGGCGGGCACGACCTGGGCGAGATGGGCGAAGGCGGCCATATGGTCCAGCGTGGCGGCAATCTCGGCGGCGCCGCGGAAGCCGTGGCGCATCATCCCCTCGGCCCAGGCCGGGTTGGTGGCACGGGCGCGCACGACGCGGGCGATTTCTTCAGGCAGGGTGCGGGCTTGCGGGGCGTCGGGCCTTGTGGCGTCAAGGTGGTAAAGCGTCGGCTTGGCCGCCCCGAGCCGCGCCATCGCGGCGGCAAAGCCGGCCTCGTGGGCGGCATAGTCCTGGGCCAGAAGCACATCGGTTTCAGGCAGGTCCTGGGCATGGATGAAACTGTCGGCCCGGCGCAGCTGCGCCTCCAGTGCCGCACGTTCGGGGCGCGATTCGCCGTCAGCCCCGATCGCCCAGGAAGAGGCCGCAAGCCAGGCCTCACCCGCCGCCGCCCGCGCCTCGGGCGAGAAATCGTCCTGCCCCATGCCAAGGCCATAACGCCCTGGCTCGGGCGCAAAGACGCGGGGGGTTGGCATAAGATAAGGGTTGTCTTCGGGTGCTTCGTCCCGTGCGGCCAAAGCTGCGGCGCCGGTTTCGAAAAGCTGCGCAAGGCCCGGGAAAATATCGCGGAACAGGCCCGAGACCCTGAGTGTCACATCAATCCGCGGCCGGCCCAGCAAGGCCAACGGGATCACCTCTACCCCGGAGACCCGTGCGGCGTTTTCGTCCCAGAGCGGCGCCAGACCCGCCAGATGCAGCGCCATGGCGAAATCCTCGCCCGCGGTCCGCATCGTGGCCGAGCCCCAGAGGTCGACGACCAGCCCGCGCGGATAATCGCCATGGTCCTGCAGGTGGCGGCGGATCAGCTCCTCGGCCAGTTTGATGCCCTGGGCATGGGCGGCGCGCGAGGGCACGGCGCGGGGATCGACGGCATAAAGGTTGCGCCCGGTCGGCAGCACATCCAGCCTGCCCCGGTTGGGCGAGCCTGCGGGACCGGCCTCGACCCTTTGGCCGGCCAGGGCGGCCAGCACGCCGTCACGCTCGGCGTTGCCCTGCGGGCCGCGGCCAAAGATGTGCAGCCCGTCGCCGTACTGGCTTTCCTTGATGTCGCAGACGAAACGGTCGATCCGGGTGATCGCCTCGGCAGGCGAGGCATCGGCGGGCAGGTCGAGGTCGGCCTCGACGCCCTGAACCTGCGCCTCGTCGCGGATCGCCTGGATCAGGCGGTCGCGGCGCGAGGGGTCGATGCCGTCGGCGGTGGAATATTCGTCCAGAAGCCGTTCCAAAGATTGCAGATTCTGCGGCACGCCCGCCTCGGCCAGGGGCGGCGGCATATGGCCGATGGTGACGGCGCCGATGCGGCGCTTGGCCTGGGCGGCCTCGCCGGGATCGTTGACGATGAAAGGATAGATCACCGGGGTCGCACCGATCAACGCCTCGGGCCAACAGGTGGCGGAGAGGGCGACCGATTTGCCGGGCAGCCATTCCAGCGTGCCATGCGCGCCCATATGGATCAGCGCGTCGATGCCCTGCGCCCGCAGCCAGAGGTAAAAGGCGACGTAGGAATGCCGCGGCGTGGCGGAAAGGTCGTGATATTCGGCATCGCGCAGGGTGCTGCGACCGCGTTCGGGCTGCAGGGCGATCAGAGCCTTGCCGCGCTGCAGACAGGGGAAGCGGAAGCCGCCATCCTGGAACAGCGGGTCGGCTTCGGGGCTGCCCCAGAGGCTCAACGCTTGTTGAAGATCCTCGGGCAAGGCACGGAGAGCGTTCCGATAATCTGCAAGGGGCCAGAAGGCGGCCTCGTGCGCAATCCCCTCGGCTGCGAGGGTGCCCTGCGGGATGTCATAGCCCGCTTCGCCCAGGTCGGCGAGCAGCGCCTCGGCCGAGGCCAGGGCATCGAGGCCCACGGCGTGGGCCATCTGATGGGCGCGGCCGGGATAGGTGGAGAGGATGAGGGCCAGCTTCACCTCCGCCTTCGCGGTCCGGGCGAGGGTGACCCAGGCCTTGACCCGGGCGACCACGGCGGCGATCCGCTCGGCATCGGCGCGATGGGCGAAGCGCGAGAATTGCAGGTCGGGGTCGCGCTTGCCAGGGCTTTTGAAGCTGATCACCCCGGCGAGCAGGCGGCCATCGACCTCGGGCAGAACCACATGCATCGCAAGGTCCGAGGGCGAAAGCCCGCGCGCCGAACCCGCCCAGTCGCGCCGCCGTGCCGTCGAAAGCGCCACCTGGAACACCGGGCAGCCAAGGTCGAGCGGCGAGGTGCCATCCGGCCCCTTGGCCGAAAAGGCGGTGGCATTGATCACCGCAACCGGCGCCGCCGCCTGCAAGGCCTGCCGCACCCAATGTGCCGCTTCGCCTTTCAGCGAGGGCGCAAAAACGCCGAAGGCCGGCAGACCCGCCGCGCGCAAGGCGAGGATCAGCGCGTCGATCGGCGCGGTATCGGCGGCGGTCAGGTAAGACCGGTAGAAGACCACGGCCACGCCACCGGGTGAGGATTGCGCGCTAACCCCCTGCCCCGGCTCGTAAAATCCGCAATCCGGCACCCGCTTGTCACCCAGGACCGGCCCGGCATAAAGCCCCGCTGCCAGCGACAGCTGCGCCAGCGCCGCCTGGGCCGCCACGGCGCCGCCCGCATCGCAGAGCGCCTGCAACCGCCGCAGGGTCGAGACTGGCAGGGTCGAAATCTCGTCCAGCCGTGCATCCTCGCGGCCATCGGCGGGCAGGACGGCCAGGGCAATCCCCTTGCGCCGCGCGAGATCCCCCAAAGAGGCCAGGCCATAGGCCCAATAGGCCTCGCCCCCGATCAGCCGCACCAGAATGGCCTTGGCGCCCGCAGCCGTCCGCTCGATATAGGTGTCGACCGAGACCGGATGCCGCAAAGCCACCAGATTGCACAGGCGCAGTTGGGGCAATTTGCCCATCGCACGGCCCCAGCCGGCGGCAAAGGCGCCCAGATCACTGTCCGAGAAGGACAGCACGATCAGATCCGCAGGGTCCTGACCCGGATCGAACGGCGTGGCCGTCTCCTCCAGCCCGTGACTCTCGCGGAAGACGACGTGCATCTCAGGCCCCCAGAACCGCGCGGATGGCGGCTTCGTCGATGTCGCCCTGTTCGGCGATCACCACCAGATGCGAGCTGCGCGGCGTGGTGCCCCAGAGCCGGTCGTATTGCGTGCGGATCCGCTCGCCCACGGCCTGTACCAAGAGGCGCATCGGCTTGCCCTTGACCGCGACATAGCCCTTGACGCGCAGGATCTTCTGGTCGCGCGCCAGTTTCAGGATTGCGGCGGTCAGATCCTCGACCGAGGCGACCTCGGCAAGTTCGACGACGATCGAGTTGAAATCGTCATGTTCGTGGCCGTCCTCGCCGTCGTGGTGGCTGGGCCGGCCGGCGAGGTCGTCCTCGGCTGCGGCGTTGAGGCCAAGGATCACCCGCGGGTCGATCACCCCTTCGCTCATCGTCAGGATCGGCAGCTTGCGGCCCTTTTCGGCGGCCTCGGCGGTGACGACCTCGCGGGCGGCGGCGACACCAGCCTCACCGGCCAGATCGGCCTTGGTCAGAAGCACGATATCGGCGCAGGCGATCTGATCCTCGAATACCTCGCCCAAAGGCGTGTCATGTTCGCCCGCGGCGATCTGCGCCGGGGTCAGCTCGCCCGCGAAATGGCCTGCGGCCACCGCCTCGGCATCGGCCAGGGTGATCACGCCATCGACGGTGATCAGGCTGCGGATGCCCGGCCAGTCAAAGGCCTTGAGCAAGGGCTTGGGCAAAGCCAGGCCCGAGGTTTCGATCAGGATATGATCGGGGCGCTTGGGCAGGGCCAGCAAAGCCTCGATCGTCGGGATGAACTCGTCCGCGACGGTGCAGCAGATGCAGCCATTGGCCAGCTCGACGATATTCTCGGTCGGGCAATTCTCGTCGGCGCAAGAGCGCAGGATATCGCCATCGACACCCACGGTGCCGAATTCATTGACCAGAACGGCCAGGCGCTTGCCTTGCGGATTGGCCATAAGGTGCCGGATCAGCGTGGTTTTCCCCGCGCCAAGGAAGCCTGTGATCACCGTGACGGGAATTTTTGCAAGATCGGTCATGTCAGACCTCCATAGGGGGAATGCGGGCGATGGATTGTTTGCGGAAGATCACCGGACGTTCGCGCCAGGGCACCAGACCATCCGAGGTGCGCGCATAGGCGGCGGCCCCGGCGAGAATATCGGCGGCGTTCTCCTCCGACATCCGGCCATAGACATAGCCCCAGGCGCCGGGTTTGGACAGGGCGACCGAAGCGCCGGTGTTGCAGGCCGAAAGACAGTCGACCGGCAGGACCTGAACCCCTTCGGGAACCGGCAGGGCGGCGATGGCAGCCCAAAGCCGGGCGCCCATGCAGGGGCCCTCCTCGGCCAGCCCGGCCTTGCAGGTCATGCAGATATGCAGTCGCGCGGTCATCTTCCTCCCACGGGGCAATCTCTGGGGGCAATGCCGCGAAAAGGGGGAAAACCCCCAACTCGCCACGGCACACCCCGTCCGTCAAAGTCTCAGGTGCTGGCAGGTCTCCCGGCTTGCGGAGCTGGGTTTCCCCCGGTCGCCCGCCTTCCCGGTTTCCCAGTGGCTTGGACGACCTCTCCGGTCACGGTCGCGGGGGCGGCTGCTTCCCAGGTTTTCACCTGTCGCATTCCCTTTTCGCCTGTCGTAAGAGTATCAGTCTCAAAACGGGCACCAGCACCGCCGTACCTCTGGCAGGATGGGCGCATAACGTCAAGGACACGAGCCGCCATGTCATCTGTTGAAACCGACACCTCGCCTGAAAATACCGTCAATCCGGATGCGCGCCACAATGCCAAGATGGCCAAGAAGAAGGCCGCGCGCGACAAGATCATGGCGGGCAAGGCCGGCGATCACGGGCTGATCATCGTTCATACCGGCACGGGCAAGGGCAAATCCTCCTCCGGTTTCGGGATGATCCTGCGCTGTGTCGCGCATGAGATGCCCTGCGCCGTGGTCCAGTTCATCAAGGGCGCCTGGGATACCGGCGAGCGGCGCTTGCTCACCGAAAACTTCGCCGATCTTTGCGAGTTTCATGCGATGGGTGAAGGCTTTACCTGGGAAACCCAGGACCGCGCCCGCGACATTGCCGCAGCCCAGGCCGGCTGGGCCAAGGCCAAGGATCTGATCCGTGACCCCGACATCCGCTTTGTCCTGCTGGACGAGATCATCATCGCGATGCGTTACGATTACATCAACGTCGATGAGGTCGTGGCCTTTCTGAAGGCCGAGAAACCGCCCCTGACCCATGTCTGCCTGACCGGCCGCGGCGCCTCGGACGCGCTGATCGAGGCCGCCGATCTGGTCACCGAGATGACCCTGGTCAAGCACCCCTTCCGCTCCGGCATCAAGGCCCAGCCGGGGGTTGAGTTTTGAAACTGGTCGCCTGGGATTTCGACGGCGTGCTGAACCGCGGCTATGCCCATGGCTTCGAGGCCTGGCAAAGGACTTTCGAGGAAGATCTCGGCGTCTCGGCCCGGGATTTCACCGATTTCGTCTATAACGAGCGCAATTTCGTCCCGGTTCTGACCGGAAAGCTCGACCTGATGGCGCTTCTGGCCGATTACGTCGCGGCATACGAGGTGCCGCACAGCCCGCGCGTGGTGCTGGACTATTGGCTCGCCAAGGACGCCAATCTGGACATGCAGGTTCTGGGCTGGCTTCAGGCCTGCGCCCTGCCCGGCGTCATCGCCACCAACAACGAGACCCACCGCGCCGATCACATCTGGCATGGCCTGGCTCTGTCGCAGCACTTCCGCCATATCTTCGCCTCGGGCCGGATGGGGGTGAAGAAGCCCGACGCCGGGTTCTTTGCCGAGATCGAATCCTGGTCCGGCCATGCGCCGGAGGAGATTCTGTTGATCGACGATGCCGCAAGGAACATCGAGGCCGCCCGCGCCCGCGGCTGGCAGGTCTTTCACTTCACCGAGGAAACCCGGCACCACCTGCCCGAGGTTCTGGGCGTAACCCCATGACAGCCTTCATGATTCAAGGTGCCGGCTCCAATGTCGGCAAGTCGCTGATCGTAGCCGGCCTCTGCCGCGCCGCAAGGTTGCGCGGGCTGTCCGTGGCACCCTTCAAGCCGCAGAACATGTCGAACAATGCCGCTGTGACGGTGGATGGCGGCGAGATCGGCCGTGCCCAGGCCCTGCAGGCGCTGGCTTGCGGGCTGGAGCCGCATACCGACATGAACCCGGTGCTTCTGAAACCGGAATCCGAGGTCGGCAGCCAGGTCGTCGTGCAGGGCAAGCGCATCGCCACCGTCAAGGCGCGCGACTATGCCGCGCTGAAGCCCAGCCTGATGGCCCCGGTTCTGGAAAGTTTTCAACGCCTTGCCGCCCGGCATGACCTGGTGATCGTCGAAGGCGCAGGCTCTCCGGCGGAAGTGAACCTGCGTGCCGGTGACATCGCCAACATGGGCTTTGCCGAGGCCGCTGGCGTGCCGGTGATCCTGGTCGGCGACATCGACCGTGGCGGGGTGATCGCCCAGCTGGTGGGCACACAAGCCGTGCTGTCGCCCGCTGACAATGCCCGGATCAAAGGCTTTCTGATCAACAAGTTCCGCGGCGATCCTCGTCTGTTTGACGAGGGTTACCGGCTGATCGAATCCCGCACCCTCTGGCCCGGCTTCGGTGTCCTGCCCTATTTCCCGCAAGCCTGGCGCTTGCCCGCCGAAGACGCGCTCGACATCGTGGCCTCCACCGGCGCGGGCGTGAAGATCGCCTGCCTGCAACTCTCGCGCATCGCCAATTTCGACGACCTCGACCCGCTGAAATCCGAACCCGGCCTGCAGGTCCAGATGATCCGCGCCGGCGAGGCGATCCCCGGCGATTGCGCTTTGGTCATCATCCCCGGCAGCAAATCCACCCGCGGCGACCTCGCCTTTCTGCGCGCCCAGGGCTGGGATATCGACCTTCTGGCGCATCACCGGCGCGGCGGGCGTATCCTTGGGATTTGCGGCGGATATCAGATGCTTGGCACCCTTGTTTCAGACCCCGAAGGTATCGAAGGCCCGGCAGGCGAAACCAAAGGTCTCGGCCTTCTCGACATCACCACCACCATGACGCCCGACAAGCGCCTGACCCGGACCAAGGCCACCCATGCCGCCTCGAACCTGCCGATCGACGCTTACGAAATCCACATCGGCCGCTCCGAGGGCCCCGACCGCGCCCGCCCCTTCGCCCTGATCGCGGGCGCCCCGGAAGGCGCCACCTCCGCCGATGGGAGGGTCATGGGCAGCTATCTGCACGGCATGTTCGCCGGCGACGCCTTCCGCGCGGCCTTCCTGACCGGCCTTGGCCTGCCAGCCACGCAGCGCGACCATGGCGCCGAGGTCGAGGCGACGCTCGACGCGCTCGCCGCCCATCTGGAGGCGCATCTGGATGTCGAAGGCCTCCTGCGCCTCGCTGGCCGGTAGGATGGGCAATCTGCCCATCTTACAGGTCTGACAGCCGCGCCCATTCCAGATCGCCCCCCGGCAATCCCAGGCGAATCCAGCCCGGGTGATAGGGGAAGATCCGGCTCCAGATCTGCTTGCGGGCCAGAAACGCCTGCGCCTCGCCTGCATCCGGCGTGTCGTACAGCCGGAAAAGCGGTGTGCCGCCAAGGCTTTGCCAGCCGATCCTCGTGCAGATCGCATCGAGCCGCGCGGCCTCCTCGACCAGCCTTTCGGTGGTCGCCCGCGCCCAGGCCGCATCGCGCAAGGCCATTGTGCCGATCTCGATCGCGGGGCCCGCCACCGGCCAGGGCCCGGCCAGATCGCGCAGATGCGCCACATCGGATTCAGCCCCTAGCGCAAAGCCCAGCCGCACCCCGGCCAGCCCATAGAACTTGCCAAAGCTGCGCAAGACGATCAGGCCCGGCCCGGCCTCGGCGGCGAGGCTCTCCTGCGGCATCGGATCGGCGAAGCTTTCATCCACCACCAGAAGCCCGACCTTGCCCGCCACAGCCCGCAGCGCCGCGCGCGTCCAATGCCGCCCGTCGGGGTTGTTGGGATTGACCACCACCGCCAGATCTGCCCCGGCAAGGTCTTCCAGCCCCGGCACTTCCGCCACCTGCCAGCCACAGGCGCGCAGGGTGGCGGCATGTTCGTTATAGGTCGGCGCCAGCACCCGCGCCTGCCCCCGCGGCCGGAGCATAGGCACCATCTGGATCGCCGCCTGCGCCCCGGCCAGGGCCACCATCGGCGCCGAGGTGCCAAAGGCCTCGGCAGCGGCGGCCAGCAGGGCCGTCATCGCGGGCCGGGTCGGCAGGGCGGTGAAGCTTTCCGGCGACAGCACTGGCACGGGATAGGGCACCCGGTTGATCCCGGTCGACAGGTCGATCCAGTCGTTGCCGCCAAACTTCGCCCGCGCCTCATCGAGGTTGCCGCCGTGATCCCTGGCGTGATCGCTCATAGCAGAGCCACCACCGCCATCAGCCCGGCCAGCACCAGCACGGCGGCGAGGTACAGGTTCAACCCCCGCCCGAGGTCCAGCGCCCCGGGGTCCGGCGCCCCCTCGTTCACCCAAGGCTCGGCCGAGATCGCGCCGTGGTAGCTCCGCGGGCCCGAAAGCCGGACGCCAAGCGCCCCGGCCAGCGCCGCCTCGGGCCAGCCGGCATTGGGCGAGCGGTGGTGGCCAGCATCGGCGATCATCACCTTGGTCGCCCGCCCCCGCGTCACCCCGGCCACGGCGATGAACAGCAAGGCGGTCAGCCGCGCCGGCACCAGGTTCACCAGATCATCCAGCCGCGCCGCCGCCCAGCCAAAGGCCCGGTGCCGCGCGCTCATATGGCCGATCATCGAATCCATCGTGTTGATCGCCTTGTAGGCCGCAATCCCCGGCAGGCCGAAGATCGCGCCCCAGAACAAGGGCGCCACCACCCCGTCCGAGGCATTCTCGGCCAGGCTCTCCAAAGCCGCGCGCGCCACGCCCGGGGTGTCCAGCTGCATCGGGTCGCGCCCGACGATCATCGCCACCGCATCCCGCGCGCCCTGCAGATCGCGCCGCGCCAAGGGCGTCGCCACCCGCCGGACATGGTCGTAAAGCGAGCGTCCGGCGACCAGAGGCCAGGCCAGAATCCCGGTCAGCACCCCGCCCCAGATCCCGCCCGGCAGGCACCAGACCAGAAGCTGCGCCACCAGGATCGCAAAAGAGGTGATGCCGAGGCAGACGATGACGCCCTTCAGCCGCCGCTTCCAGAACGGGTCGCTGTCGAGGTTCATCTCCTGATCGGCCTTCTCGATCACGGCGCCGATCCAGGTCACCGGATGGCCGATGCGGTCATAAATCCGGTCGGGCCAGCCCAGAGCCGCATCCACCGCCATCGCCACCAGCATCGCCCCTGCAAACATGCCCTATCCCCCGCATCTGAACCGGGTGATCCGCGAAAATCCGGCCTTGCGCAAGTCTGCTGCCGCCGCTTGAGGCACGGTTCCCGGCGCAAAGATCAAGGCGCGGGCGGCGCCGGTATGGGCGATGCTGAAACCAAGGGCGGAATGGCGATGCGCCAGCGCCTCGGTCGGGTCGCCCTTTGGTCCACGCAGGGCCAGGGTCCGCCGCGCCGAAATACTGGCCAGACGCGCCATCTGCCCAAGGTCCGCACCCGGCCATTCGGCCACCAGATCGCTGATATCGGGAAAATCCGCATCGCGCGGATCGGTGCGCTGCCCGGGGCCGAGGAAGCCGCCCAGCACCTCGAACCGCGGCAGGGCGGGCAGATCGGCCAGCACCACCCCGCGCCGCGAGGCCCAGAGCAGCCGCTCGGGGTTCTGAAACAGCAATGGGTCCGAGGCGCCCTCCGCCGCCAGCACCGCCGCGACCAGCGCCGCGTCCTCGCGGGCCCCCGCCGCAAGCGCCAGCGCCATCAGCGCCGCGGTCGAGGCCCCGGCCCCGCCACCGACCGGCATGTTCAGACGCAGCCGGAACCGCCCCCCCGCCGCAAGGTCAAGCCGCCGCAGCACCCGCAAGAGACGCGCCCGCGCCACCACCGGCACCGGCTGATAAAGCGCAAGGCTGCGGGCCGGCGCCGCCACCGCCTCGGCCCAAAGCGCCGGGCATGGCAGGGTGATCAGCGCCACCGGCCCCGAAGGTCCGATCCTGCCCTGCATCAACTCACCAAAATGCCCGAAAACCCGCGCCATCCCGCCCCCCGTCACGCCGGGCAGACTTGCCAAGCCAAGGGCTGGCGCACAAGGGGCCTTTACCGGGGTCAGGCGGGAAATTGGTGCAGCCGGGCCGAAACAGGATCGCGGCCTCTGCCTCTCAGCCGGCCAAAGCCGCTTTCTCAAGGGCTGCGGCTCCCGCTTCGCTGCCGAGGGAAGCTGCGCCGCTTGGGGCGGTCAGGACCGCAGGGCAGGCTTCGCCTCTTCAGGGACACGCACCACCATTTCGATCTCGACCAGGATATCCGGCGCATAAAGACTCTGGACGCCGATCGTCGTGATGCTGGGCATCCCGTCGCCCTTGAGCGCATCCAGCGCGACCTGGGCCTGCTGGAACTTCTCCGTGGTCGCATCGACGACGTAAAGCCGCAGCAGCACGATGTCCTTGCCCGAAGCCCCAAGCTCCTTCAACGCGGCGGCAAGATTGGCCGCCGCGACCCGCGCCTGACCGGCGACATCCTTGGGCGCCGCCTCACCGCCCGGCAGCCAGGCCACCTGGCCCGACAGAAAGGCGATGCGGCCCGGTTCCGCGACGCTGATCTGCGAATATCCGGCCGAAGCCATATCCCAGATGGTCGGAGGGTTATGGCGGCTGACCGAGCCGCGCGCAGCAGAGGGTATCCGCGCGATCACCTTGATCTCGAAATCGAACCCGGCGAGCCAGTTGACCCCAAGCGCCGTCCAGTTCGGGTAAGGCGCGTCTTTGAAGATTTCGCCCTTCACCGCCATGATCGTGCCAAGCTGCTGTTCGGGATCGGTATGAAAGGACGTGACATCGACGATGTCATCAAACCCGCAGCCCGCGGCGCGCAAGGTGGCCTCGAGGTTGGCAAAGGCCAGGCGGACCTGGGCCGCGAAATCGGGTTCCGGCGACCCATCCGGGCGGCTGCCGACCTGGCCGGAGACGAAGAGAAGATCGTCTGAACGCACCGCCGCCGAATAGCCGTGCTGTTCGTAAAGGGCATGCCGGTTGGCGGGAAATATCGCTTCGCGCTGGGTCATATCTTCATCCTTTTCATGGGGGCATGGGTGCCTGACCAGCGCCGCTGGACTTTTCAAGGACACCGTTGTATTCACATACACAGCGTATATGGATAACGGACACTCTCCGTCAAGTCCAAATACGCGACGTATGTGAATTAGGGGATCATCTTGGTCAAGAAGCGCCGCGAAGAGACGATGGCGGAAAACCACGCCAAACTGATCGGGGCGGCGCGGCAGGCCTTTGCCACCGCAGGCTTTGCTGCGGCATCGATGGATGATCTCACGGCCAAGGTCGGGCTGACCCGCGGCGCGCTGTATCACGGCTTTGGTGACAAGAAGGGATTGCTGGCCGCCGTCGTGGCCCAGGTCGATGGCGAAATGGCCGCGCGCGCGCATCTGGCGGCAGCGCAGGCGGCCACGCCGTGGGAGAGGCTGCTGGCCGAAGGGGTGGCCTATATCGAACTGGCCCTCGACCCGGAGGTTCGGCGGATTGTCCTCCTCGACGGGCCGGCCTTTCTGGGCGACCCTTCGACATGGCCAAGCCAGAATGCCTGCCTGACCCTGACCAAACAGGCGGTCAGCGATCTGATCGCTGCGGGCATCATGAAACCGGTCGATGTCGAGGCGGCGTCACGCCTTCTGAGCGGAACCGCCTTCAACGCGGCGCTCTGGGTCGCCGCCAGCGACGCGCCGGACCTCGTCCTGCCCAAGGCGGTCGAGACCTTTCGTCTGATGGCAGAGGGATTGCTGGCGAGGCGGAGCTGACTGCCGTCCAGCGCCTACATCCCGGCTGCGCCAGCGGGATGAGTTGTCCAAGCATCGGGAAATTTGGTGCACCCAGCACGATTCGAACGTGCGACCTTTGCCTTCGGAGGGCAACGCTCTATCCAGCTGAGCTATGGGTGCAGGATGGGGTTCAGATAGTCGAAAGCCGAACCCCATGCAACCGCAAATCAGCCGAAAAGCTCCTGACAGAACTCCAGCGCCGAAACCAGCGCGTCGACCTCGGCCTCGGTGTTGTAAAGGCCAAAGGAGGCGCGGCAGGTGGCGGTCTGGCCGAAGAGGCTCAGAAGCGGCATGGCGCAATGCGTGCCGGCGCGGACCGCGATGCCGCGCTTGTCCAGCACGGTCGAGATGTCATGCGCATGGGCCGGCCCGTTCAGCGTGAAGGAGAAGATCGCCCCCTTACCCGCCGAATTGCCCTGCACGTTCAGCCAGTTGAGCCCATTGAGCCGGGTGCGGGCATAGTCGCGGATGCGCCGTTCATGCGCGGCGATGTTCGACATGCCAAGCCCGGTCATATAGTCGAGCGCCACGCCCAGACCGATCTGCTGGACGATGCCGGGGGTTCCGGCCTCGAACTTCATCGGCGGGTCGTTCCAGGTGATCGCCTCACGGGTCACCTCGCGGATCATGTCGCCGCCGCCGAGGAAGGGCCGCATCTCGGCCTGACGATCGGCGCGGATGAAGATCGCGCCGGAACCGCTTGGGCCATAAAGCTTATGTCCGGTGATGGCATAGAAATCGCAGCCCAAGGCCTTCACATCCACCGGCATGTGGACCGCGGCCTGAGAGCCGTCGACCAGCACCGGAACGCCCTTGGCGGCAGCGCCTTTGCAGATCGCGGCCACGTCCACCACGGTGCCCAAGACGTTCGACATATGGGTGACCGCCACCAGCTTGGTGCGCGGCCCGATCGCGTCGATCACCGCCTGCGGGTCGAGGTCGCCGTTCAGGTCGCACTCCACCCATTTCAGGACGACGCCCTGCCGCTCGCGCAGGAAATGCCAGGGCACGATATTGGCATGATGCTCCATCACCGACAGGACGATCTCATCCCCCGCCTGCAGGCGCGGTGCGGCCCAGGCGTAGGAGACGAGGTTGATCCCCTCGGTCGCCCCCGTGTTGAAGACGATCTCGTTCTCATCAGCGTTCAGAAAGCGCGCAATGCGGCCGCGGACGGATTCGTAATGTTCGGTCGCAAGGTTCGAAAGATAGTGCAAGCCCCTGTGAACATTGGCATATTCCTGTTCGTAGACCTTGGTCATCGCATCGATCACAACGCGCGGCTTCTGCGCCGAGGCGCCATTGTCGAGGTAGACCAGCGGCTTGCCGTTCACCTCGCGGCTGAGGATCGGGAAGTCTGCGCGGATGGCGTCAACGTCATACATGGGGCACCGGGACCAGAAGGGCGATCGCCAGGCCGAGCAGGAAGCTGATGGCGAACAGGGTGAGAAGAATGCCGAAGAAGGTCTTGAGCGGAGAGGAAAATCCGTTCAGCGTGGCGGTGAACTGCGACAGAAGGTAGAAATAGGCGAAGGTCGAGGCGAGCAGCACCGGCGCGCCCAGCACCGGCAGCGCCAGTAGGACCACGATCTGCCCGATCTTGAGGAAGGTCAGCACCACCTCCAGCCAGGCGGTCAGGGCCAGGCTCTTGGCGAAAGTGCCGGTGCCGCCGAAGGCCTTGCCGACCCGCCACATCAGGAAAGCCCCGAAGATCAGCACCAGAAAGTAGCTGACCGCCAGAAGGAAGGGCCGGTCCAGCACCGCCTGCACCGGGGCCTCGGGCATCGGCCCGGCGAGTTTCGAGGTTAGCACGGTCAGCACGGCGTCGAGCGCGGCCATGGCGGCAATCGCCATCAGCCCCTCGCCCGTGGTCAGGCGCAGCGCCATGACCTGGCGGGCCGCCCCGGCCGGGTCCGACAGGGTGGCACGGGCCGCCGCGAAAATCGCTTGGGGCGTGATGTTCATTGGCCTTCAACCTCGCGCAGCATCACCGTGTAAAGCACGATAAACAAAAGGAATGTCAGAAACCCGACCACGGGAACACCGGCCGATCCATCGGCAAAGGCCCGCACCAGGCCATAGAGCAGCATGGCCGGGGTGATCGCGACCAGCGCCCAGAAGAGCGCGAGCCGCCCCTCGTAAAAGCCACCCCGCCCGCCCATCAGCAAAGCGACCAGATGGCCAAGGGCTGCAACTGCATAGAAGAACGGCAGTGCCACAACCGCGCCGAAACAGGCTCCCAGCAGATATGGCGCAAAGGGCTTGCCCTCCAGCGCCGCCTGCCGTGCGAGTGCCGGCGACACCGAGACGACCGCCAGCATCAAGAAGACGAAAAGAAACGTGAAAACAAAGGCTTCCGACCTTCCCCTCGCTTGCAGCCTGCGGATCACCACCCTCGGCCTGCGCCAGCTTTCCACGATGTCCGAGGTCAGGGCCATCAGCCGTCGTGCCTTTCCAGCCAGCCTTCCAGCCTTGCGCGGATGTCCTCGGCAATCGCCTCATCCTCGATCTCGGCAATCGCTTCGGCGAGGAAGGCGAGGATCAGCAGGCTCTGCGCCACCCGCCGCGGCACGCCGCGCGATTGCAGGTAGAAAAGTGCTGTCTCATCAATCGCGCCCGAGGTCGAACCATGGCTGCATTTGACGTCATCGGCATAGATCTCAAGTTCCGGCTTGGCGAGGAACTGGCTTTCCTCGTCCAGAAGCAGGGCCTGGGAAATCTGATAGCCATCCGTCTTTTGCGCGCCTTTCTTCACAAGGATCTTGCCCTGGAAGACGCCAACCGCACCATGTTTCAGCACCGATTTATAGACCTGGCGGCTTTCGCAGCGCTCGGCCCCATGGGTGATGAAAACGGTGTCGTCATGGTGGAAGGCGCCATCCCCCATCGCGGCCCCGGCGATATGGGCCACGGCATCATCGCCGGTAAAGTCGATGACGGATTCGTTGCGGGTCAGCACGCCATTGGCGGTCAGGGTGAAGCTTTTGAAGGTCGCCTCGGCGCCGAGACGCGCGAACATATGGCTCGCGGCGCGGCGGTCATGGGTGCGGCCCTGGGCGCGGATGTGGTGGAACCTCGCGCCATCGGCCAGATCGACCTCCAAGAGCGCGTTGAGGCGGGCGGCGGCGGGGCCATCCTCCAGAAGCGTCAGCTCCGCTCCCGGCGCAAGACGGATCACATGGTGGAGGATCGCATCGGAAGTGCTTGAAGACTGGTTGTAAATCACCGAAATCGGCTTGGCCGCCTGCCCGGTCACGTCAATCAGCAGACCGTCGCTGGCATAGGCGGAATTGAGCGCCGCCAAGGGCCGCGCCACGGGCTTTTGCCCGGCGGCCTCCAGCGTGCCATAGAGGTCTTCGGCCCAATGGCCGGCCTCGACCTGGGCCAGACGGGTGATCGTCACCCCGGACAGTTCCAGCGGATCGGAGGCCGCGGCGTCGAAAACGCCATCGGTGAAGACCAGCTTGACCCGGTCCACGGCGTCGAACAGCGGGGCCTCGACCACGCCCTTGAACAGCGGGGCCTCTGGCGCCACCACGGCGGTCAAGGAAGTGGGATCGGTGTAGCGCCAGTATTCGTCACGGCGGATCGGCAGGCCCATCGCCTCGAGCCGGTCGGCGGCGGCCTTGCGCGCGGCATCCAGACCGGCGGGCCGGGTCAGGGGGGCAAGCCGCTGTGCCAGCGCCTCGGCCCGGGGAGAAATCGCGCCCATCACTTCACCTCAGCCGCGTTTTCCGCCAGAAGATCGGCGTAACCGTTGTTCTCCACCTCCAGCGCGAGGTCCGGGCCGCCGGTCTTGATGATCCTTCCATTGGCCATGATGTGGACGACATCGGGTTTGATATGGTCCAACAGGCGCTGATAGTGGGTGATCACCAGGAAGCTGCGCCCTTCCGAGCGCAGGGCGTTCACCCCTTCGGAGACCAGCTTCATCGCATCGACGTCCAGGCCGGAATCGGTCTCGTCAAGGATGCACATCTTCGGTTCCAGCATCGCCATCTGCAGGATTTCGTTGCGCTTTTTCTCACCACCCGAGAAGCCGACATTGACCGGACGCTTCAGCATCTCGGCGTCGATCTTCAGGCTTTTCGCCTTTTCCCGCACCAGTTTGAGGAAGTCGCCGGCGGACACTTCGGGCTCGCCCCGGGTCTTGCGCTGCGCGTTCAGGGCGGTGCGCAGGAAGGTCATGTTGCCGACGCCGGGGATCTCGACCGGGTATTGGAAGGCGAGGAACAGGCCCTTGGCGGCGCGGACCTCGGGGTCCATCTCCAGCAGGTCTTCGCCCTCCAAAGTCGCGGTCCCCTCGGTCACCTCATAGCCCTCGCGGCCCGAGAGGACATAGGAGAGCGTGGACTTGCCCGAGCCGTTCGGCCCCATGATGGCATGCACCTCGCCCGGCCCGATCGAGAGGGTGACCCCCTTCAGGATCTGCTTGTCTTCTTCTTCAAGTTTCACATGCAGGTTGTTGATTTCAAGCATTTTATTGTCCTTTAGTCTCAGGCCGGGGTGGCGAAGGCGGGGATGATCCAGCCCATCTGTGCCACGGGCAAGCTTTGCGGGGTGAAGGTGAAGGCGGCCATGCGGCCGGTCATTTCGGGCGGACCGACGAGGCTTTCGATCCGGTGATAGGCGGCGCGACCGGCGTAATCGTCGCACAGCACCCGGATCGGCCTTGTGATGCGCATCAGCGTGGTCAGCAGGCAGGCAAGGCGGAAGCGGCCATCGACCAGCACCACATCGGGGTGCTGGAAATCCGGCCGGTCCCAGACCCCAAGCGCGTAATGCGGCCAGCGCTCGGCCCTGTTGCCATTGGCGGGAAAGCCCCAGCGCTTGGTCGGGCCGATGTTGGCATGGTGCAGCGTCACCGGCACCTTGGCGGGGTTGATGCGCAGCCATTCCTGCATCCGCAGGAACCAGGCCCGGTCGCTTTCGACCGCGATCACCGCCGTCGAGGCCGACTCGGCCGCGACAAGGGTCGATCCGCCCATGCCATATTCCAGGATGACCCCCGCATCGCGATAGGTCGCGCGCAGAAGCTCCGCCTCGGGTTCGGGCATGGTCAGTTTCGGGGCCTCAGCCATGCTGAACCCCGTGATTTCCGGGGCTTAGAGCGGATAGCTCACGCCGCGCCACAAGAGCGAATGCGGCTTGGTCTGCGCCATCACCTGCGCCACGAAGGGCTGCGAGGTGAGCTGCGCAACCTCCTGCGGCCAAAGATGCACCGCGTTGTGCAGGAACAACAGCCCCAGCACGACGCCCGGCAACAGCATCCCCTTGCTGCGCAGCCGCAGCAGAAGCGCCAGTGCCAGCGCCAGCATCAGGCCAAGCCCCGCCGCAATCGCCATCTCCTGATCCGGGCTGGCCTGCAGGTCCGGCAGACCCTGCGCGTGAAAGCGCAAGATCACCCCCAGTGCCTCGGCCGCAAGACCAAGACCCAGGGCCAGCGGCGCCTGCACGAGGCCGGAAAGCCTGCGCTTCGGCCGCACCTTGCCGACGCGGGAATGCCGCGGCACCGTGTAGGATTCGTCCGTGCCCACGAAAACCCGCTGCGTCCGCGCCCGGTTGCCCGCTTCGATCCGCGCCAGGCGGGCAGAAAATTCGGCCTGCGTATCCGAAATGGAAGTCATCCGCGTCTCCTCCGCTCACGGCAGAGGAAACCGCAGAACTGCGGCAAAATTGCGCAAGGAGAGGTGCGATTTGGGCCAAGATCGCGCTCAGCCCACCGAACCTTCAAGCGAAATCGCCACAAGGCTCTGCGCTTCCATCGCAAACTCCATCGGCAGCGCCTGCAGGACCTCGCGGCAGAAGCCGTTGACGACCAGCGCCACCGCCTCTTCCTCATCCATCCCGCGCGAGCGGCAGTAGAAGAGTTGATCCTCGTCCACCTTCGAGGTGGTCGCCTCATGTTCAACGCGGCTGGAGGCGTTCTTGACCTCGATATAGGGCACGGTATGGGCGCCGCATTTGTCGCCGATCAGCAGGCTGTCGCATTGGGTGTAGTTGCGGCTGTCCTTGGCCTTGGGATGCATCGACACCAGCCCGCGGTAGGTGTTCTGCGCATGACCCGCGCTGATCCCCTTGGAGACGATGCGGCTTTTCGTCCGCTTGCCCAGGTGGATCATCTTGGTGCCGGTATCGGCCTGCTGATGGTTGTTGGCGATGGCGATCGAATAGAACTCGCCCTGGGAGTCATCGCCGCGCAGGATGCAGGACGGGTATTTCCAGGTGATGGCCGACCCCGTCTCCACCTGCGTCCACATCACCTTGGCCCGGTCGCCCCGGCAATCGGCACGCTTGGTGACGAAGTTGTAGATCCCGCCGAGACCGTTCTCGTCGCCCGGATACCAGTTCTGCACGGTCGAATATTTGACCTCGGCATCCTCGAGGATGACGATTTCCACCACCGCGGCATGCAGCTGGTGGGTGTCCCGCTTCGGCGCGGTGCAGCCTTCCAGGTAGGAGACATGGGCCCCCTTGTCGCAGATGATCAGCGTCCGCTCGAACTGCCCGGTGTTTTCGGCATTGATCCGGAAATAGGTCGAAAGCTCCATCGGGCAGCGGGTGCCCGGCGGGATATAGACGAAGGAACCATCCGAGAAGACGGCGGAGTTCAGCGTGGCAAAGAAATTGTCGGTCGGCGGGACGACGGAGCCGAGGTATTTCTTCACCAGTTCGGGATGTTCCTTCACCGCTTCCGAGATCGAACAGAAGATCACCCCGGCCTTGGCCAGTTCCGCCTTGAAGGTGGTCCCGACCGAGACGGAATCGAAGACCGCATCCACCGCCACGCGCCGCTCGCCCTCAGGCGCCTCGACGCCGGCCAGCAAGGCCTGTTCTTTCAACGGGATGCCGAGCTTCTTGTAGGTGGCCAAAAGCTTCGGGTCGACCTCGTCCAACGACTTCGGCTTGGTCGCCATCGAGCGCGGCTTGGCGTAGTAATACTGGTCCTGATAATCGATCACCGGATAGTTGAGCATCGCCCAATGCGGCTCTTCCATGCCAAGCCAGCGCCGGTAAGCCGCCAGACGCCATTCCAGCAGCCACTCCGGCTCGCCATTCTTTTCGCTGATCAGGCGAACGATGTCCTCGTTCAGGCCCTTGGGCGCGTAATCGGTCTCGATCTCGGTCGCCCAGCCGTATTTATAGGCGCCCATCGAGGCGACCGTCTCGATCGTCTCGCGGTCCACGCCTTCGCGAACCTCCAAAGCTTGGGTATCCAAAGCGGCTTCGGTCATGATCTTATCCTTAAGCTCCAAAGCCTTGCGGCCTGTTCCTCATGCAACCCGCGACAGGATGCGTCTGTATTCCCGGCCCCAGACCTCGGCAAAGCGCAAGATCTCGTCCTCGGTGTTCGACGGGCCCAGCGTGATGCGGATCGCCTGCCCCGCCAGGGTCTCGTCATAGCCCATTGCCTTCAGCGTGCGACTTGCCCTGACCTTGCCGCTGGAACAGGCCGACCCGGCCGAGACGGCAAAGCCAGCAAGATCCATCGCCATGACCTGGGTCTCGCCCTTCCAGTGCGGGGCAATCAGGCACAAGGTATTCGGCAGCGTTCGCGCGCTATTCCCGACAGAAATAGTATCAAATCCCTGCGAGGACAACGCCTCTTTTAGAGTATTTCTAAGTTCGCCGACCCGCTCCCAGACCCCATCGGCCAAATCGCGCGCGGCGGCCTCGGCGGCGGCGCCAAAACCGGCGATGCCGATCAGGTTCTCGGTGCCCGCCCGCCGCCCCATCTCCTGCCCGCCGCCCTTCAGCAAAGCCTCGACCTCCAGCCCCCGGCGCAGAACCAATGCCCCCACACCCTTCGGCCCGCCAAGCTTGTGCGCCGCCACCAGCCCCATCTGACAGCCAAGCCAGTTGAAGGCCAAAGGCAGCTTGCCGAAGGCCTGGGTCAGGTCCGACACGGCCAGCCCCTCGGGCAGATCCTGCACCACCCCGGTCTCCGAATTGGCCAGCTGCAAGGCGCTCTGGGCCGGATCGCCCACCGTCACAAGGCCCGAAGCCGCCGTCGCCAGATCCACCGCGCACCAGGCCGCCACCGCATCATGCTCGACGCCCGAACAATGCAGACCCCGCCCCGCGCAAGCCAGGGCCGCAGCCTCCGTCGCGCCCGAGGTGAAGACGATATCCGCCCCCTCCGCCCCGAGGGCCGCGGCCACCTGCGCCCGCGCCCGCTCGATCAACGCCTTGGCCGCCCGCCCCTCGCCATGCACCGAGGAGGGATTGCCCTGCACATCCATCGCCGCAACCATCGCCGCCCGCGCCTCGGGCCTGACGGGCGTCGTCGCGTTCCAGTCGAGATAGACCCTGCTCTTCATTCATCCAGATCCAAATATCCCCGGGGGGTGAGCATGCGCAGCATGCGAGGGGGCCGGCAGCCCCCTGATTTTTCGCAGAAAAATCGAACCCTACTCTTCATCCACCACCGCGAACAGCGCCGGCACCGCCGGACAGGGCTGCATCTCGTTGCGGATCACATCCGACAGGCGGGCCTGGTGCAAAAAGACATAGACATGCGCCGAAAGCCCTTCCCAAAGCCGGTTGGCGAGGCTCTGCGCCCGCGTGCCAGAAACACCACCCGAGGCGCCCGCGCCGGCATGCATCGCATCGACGTTTTCCTCGACCGCCGTCAAAATCTCCGACACCCGGATCTCAGAAGGCGCGCGGGCGAGTTTGTAGCCGCCGCCCGGCCCCCGCACCGCCTCGACCAGACCGGCGCGGCGCAGCTTGACGAAAAGCTGTTCCAGGTAGGGCAGGCTGATGTCCTGGCGCTTGGCAATATCGGCCAGCGACATCAGCTCATCGCCCTTGGCAGGCTTCATCTCGGCCAGCGCGAGGTCGGCCAGCGCCACCATCGCATAACGCCCCTTGGTCGACAGCTTCATGCAGTCCCGCCTCTCGTGCATTCCCATTGACGTGAGCCGCCCCGGCCATTACCTGAAACCGGAACGAGAAGGTGGCACTGGGCCCCTTTGGAATGGTTCTAAGTTCCCTGACCGATTTTGTCAACAATCGGCAGGCGGCTTTGGCCCAAGACTGGACGATGTAAAATGCCCGAAGTTATTTTCGCCGGCCCCGAGGGGCGTCTTGAAGGTCGTTACCATCCGCAAAAGGACCGCGACGCGCCCATCGCCATCGTCCTGCATCCGCACCCGAATTACGGGGGCACGATGAACAACAAGGTGGTCTACAACCTGCATTACGCCTTCTACAACCTCGGCTTTTCGGTCCTGCGCTTCAACTTCCGCGGCGTCGGGCGCAGCCAGGGCGAATATGACATGGGGATCGGCGAGCTCTCCGATGCCGCCTCGGCGCTCGACTACCTGCAATCGATGAACCAGAACGCCAAACATTGCTGGGTCGCGGGCTTTTCCTTCGGGGCCTGGATCGGGATGCAGCTTCTGATGCGGCGGCCCGAGATCACCGGCTTCATCTCGGTCGCACCGCCCGCGAACCTCTACGACTTCAGCTTCCTCGCCCCCTGCCCGGCTTCCGGCCTGATCATCAACGGCAGCGCCGACAAGGTCGCCCCGCCGAAAGACACGATGACCCTGGTCAACAAGCTGCACGAGCAGAAGGGCATCACCATCACCCACGAGACGATCGAGGGCGCCGACCACTTCTTCAAGGATGAAGAGGCGCATATGAAGCCGATGATCTCTTCTGTCTCGACCTATGTGAAGCGTCGTCTGGGTGAGGTCTCGCGCTGAATGTCGATCATCGAGGAACTGGGCGACGCCTTGGCCCGCGATGTGATCGAGGCGATGGACACGCTGGGCGATGACCGCTTTTTCGACAAGGTCGCGAAAGTGGTTGCCGACGGCTCTCCCACCCTGCTCGAGGCCTATACCACGGCCTACCGCGTCCGCGTCGCCGAGAAGCGGGCGCGCAAGTTCATCGAGATGAGCCTGAGTGCCAAGCGCGACGGCGGCACCGCCCCGGTGGCGCCGCGCGGCTCGGACCCGTCGCATTGAGCGGCGCCGCCGACCGGCTGGAGGCGCAATTCGCCTTCCTCAACGAGGCCGACCGCCTGAAATCGGTCCTGCGCGCTACGTCCCTCGTCGATGGCTCGCGGCGCGAGAATTCGGGCGAACATTCCTGGCATCTGGCGCTTTACGCCCTGATCCTCGCCGATCAGGCCGCGCCGGGGGTCAATATCGACCGGGTGATCCGGATGCTTCTGCTGCATGACCTCGTCGAGATCGACGTGGGCGACGTGCCGATCCATTCGGCCAATGGCCAGGCCCATGGCTCGACCACGACGCAAGAGGCCGAGGCCCGCGCCGCCGAGCGGATCTTCGGCCTGCTGCCTTCCGATCTGGGCGTCGATCTCAAGGCGCTCTGGCAGGAGTTCGAGGCGGCGGAAAGCCCCGATGCGATCTTCGCCAAATCGCTCGACCGGGTGCAGCCGGTGATGGCCAACCTGATGTCCGGCGGCGGCACTTGGGTCGAATACAACGTGACCTCCGACCAGCTGGACCAGCGGGTCGGCGTCAAGATCGCCAAGGGCGCGCCGCGGCTCTGGGACTGGGTCCGCGCCAAGACCCGCGCCTATTTCGGCTGAGGCGTCAAGCCTGACCCTGCGCCTTGCGCCCCGGACCCTTTGCGCCCTGCCCCTTTGCGCCCGGCCCCTTTGCACCCGGACTCTTGCCGCCCAAAGCCTTGGCCCCCGGACCTTTGGCACCCGGACCTTTACCGGCCGGGCCTTTGCCCGCCCCCTTCCCCGGCCCCTTGCCAGGACCTTGGCCCGGCCGCGTCGTGCCCGGCTCCAGCGCCGCGGCCGGCACCAGTTTCGCGGTATTGACGAGGAATTTCAGCAGGCTGTCCTGCACGAAGGCCGGGTCGAGCGGCGGCATCTCGGCGGTTTCGGGATAGGCGGAGAAATCCTGCGCAAAGAAGGTCTCGCGCCCCGCCATCTCGGCCAGACGCTGGTTGCTTTCGGCAAAGGCCGCGACGAAGGCCTCGGCCTCGGCCCGCGAGGGATAGACCTTGTCCTTGGTCTGGGGCACTTCATTGCCATTGACCAGCCGCCGGATCTGCTTTTGCCCAAGGCCCGCATTGCGCAGCAGGTACAAAAGCCGGACGCTGCTGGCCCCCATCGAGGCATTCACATCGGAAATCGCATGGGTGGCGGGAATATCGATGCCGCTGGCCACCAGGAAATCGGCGATCACGTCGCGGTTCTCGAACTGGTCGCGGTCATAAAGCCGCAGGACGAAGCTGGCATCGGGCAGCGCGCGCTTCCACCTTTCGATCAGGGCGGCATAGTCGAGATAGTCGCGCACCGCGGGCGTCAGCGCCGGCAAGGGGTAATCCTGCTTGCCGAAGATCAGCGCCGACTGGATGGTCTTGGCGCCCTGCGCCCAATGCGACATCGCCATCTGGTCCTGGCGGCGCAGATAGGTGATCACCCGGATCGCGGCGAAGCGCTTTGTCATCGCCGAGGTGAAGATCGCGATATTGGCGGAATCGAGGAAGAACAGATCCTCGATGCTGAGGATGACATTGCCCGTGCCGGCGTCGATCTGCGCCAGAAGCCGGGCAAAGACCTCGGGCAGCAGGCTGAAGGCGGCGCCCTCGTCCCTTTTGGCCACATCGAAGAGAAAGCCCCAGTTCAGCGGCCGCCCCGGCAGGGTGCAATAGGACCAGCCCTCGGATTCCAGCGTCTCGCGGTTCTGTTTCAGGAAACTCTGAATCGCCGAAGACCCGGTCTTGTGGGCTCCGATGTGCAAAACCAGCGTGCGCGGGGAGGTCGGCTCTGTCGTCATCTTGGAAAGCTCCGCAAAAAGGTCTTTGGACGGCCAGACGAATCTGCGCCCTCTGTCCCCTTATGCTGCCCCGGTTCGGCGTCGCAAGACAAGGTGCCCGGCCCGGCACGAATTTGCCGCACCGCACGCGGAAATTGTGCGGGATCATGTTGCCCTCGCGCAGTCAAGCGGCGATAACTTGACGGCGCATTAGCCCCAACCCGCAGGACCTCGATGAAAGTTGCCTTCTTTATCGGCCATCACAAGACCGGTTCGACCTCGCTGCAGAATTACCTCGCCAATCATTATCTGAGCCTGCTGCGGCAGGGCATCCTTTATCCGGCAGTCGAATCCGAGGGCATTTCGGCCAATCTCGCCACCGCCCTGCGCGGTCAGGATACCGAGATCGACCCCTGGTGTTTCAACCAGCGCGAGCCGCACAATGCCCTGTCCTTCCGCATCCTGAACGAGGCCAATGGCGAACAGATGCCGGAATGGCACCCCGATCTGCCCAATGGGTTCCAGATGCTGGTGCTGATCGAAAAGCAGATCCAGGCCCTGCAGCCCAAGCAGGTGGTCCTGTGTTCCGAGATCATGACCCGCTTTGCCGGCAAGGGCATGCGCAAGATGCTGCCGCGGATGGCCAACCGCTTTGGCCGGCATGACTGCACCGTGGTCCTGAACCTGCGGCGGATCGACGAATATATCGCCTCCTGGCATTTGCAGCGGCTGAAATTCGGCCATCCGATCAATCCCTTGCGCCATGGCGCCCAGGCGCATTACTACCCGCTGGTGCATTTCCGCTATGACCGCATCGTCGAGGACTGGAAGCAGCATTTCCCCCAGGCCCAGATGGTGGCGCGCAATTACGACGACGTGAAACGCGCCGGCGGCTCGGTGGTGGATTTCTTCGCCCAGGCCGGGATCGACCATGTGCCGGTCGACGCCGACCAGCAGTCGAACTCCTCGATCCCGCATGCCTTTGCCGAGATCGCCCGCCTCGCCAATGTTCACGCGCCGGAGCTTTGCCACGCCTTGCAGGCCTATCTCCAGGGGGCGAGCGAGCGTGTTGCCTATGCCCCCAACAGCAAGGTCGAGCTCTTTGGCCAGGCCAATCGCGACGGGCTGCTGGCGGCCTTTGAATCGGTCCATGCCGGCCTGTCGAAAAGCCTTGGCGTCGCGGCCTTCTTCCCCGATCTGGAAGCCGCCCGGATCTGCCGCGAGATCCCCGAGATGGAGGCCGCCCGCGCCGCCCTCGACGCGCTGCGCCAAGATGCGCCCGACCACTGCGAAAACGCCGCCGTGCGCGATTTTCTGGCCAATCTGACGCTGGAGGACTGAACTTGGGCAAGGCCCCGCTGCCGGGGTGCGACATCTCGGTATGCAATCGCATACCGTCTTTTCAAGACGCTTATCTTTGCCTACAGTAACGCCAACCGAATCCACTTACGCCAAGGGGCAGATGCATGACCAAAATCAAGGTGGCCAACCCCGTCGTCGAACTCGACGGCGACGAGATGACCCGGATCATCTGGGATTTCATCAAGCAGAAGCTGATCCTTCCCTATCTCGACATTGATCTGAAGTATTACGACCTCGGCATCGAGGAGCGTGACCGCACCAATGACCAGATCACCATCGACGCGGCCGAGGCGATCAAGCAATACGGCGTCGGCGTCAAATGCGCCACGATCACCCCGGACGAGGCACGGGTCGAGGAATTCGGCCTGAAGCAGATGTGGAAGTCGCCCAACGGCACGATCCGCAACATCCTCGGCGGCGTGATCTTCCGCGAGCCGATCATCTGCAAGAACGTGCCGCGCCTGGTGCCGGGCTGGACCAAGCCGATCGTCGTCGGCCGCCATGCCTTTGGCGATCAATACCGCGCCACCGACTTCCGCTTCCCCGGCAAGGGCAAGCTGACGCTGAAATTCGTCGGCGACGATGGCACCGTCATCGAGAAAGACGTCTACAGCGCGCCTTCGGCCGGTGTGGTCATGGGCATGTACAACCTTGATGACAGCATCATCGACTTTGCGCGCTCGTCGATGAACTATGGTCTGATGAAGGGCTGGCCGGTTTACCTTTCGACCAAGAACACCATCCTCAAGGCCTATGACGGCCGCTTCAAGGATCTGTTCGCCAAGGTCTATGCCGAGGAATTCGAAGAGAAATTCAAGGCCGCCGGCATCCATTACGAACACCGTCTGATCGACGACATGGTGGCCTCGGCGATGAAATGGTCGGGCGGCTATGTCTGGGCCTGCAAGAACTATGACGGCGACGTGCAGTCCGACACCGTGGCGCAGGGCTTCGGCTCCTTGGGCCTGATGACCTCGGTCCTGATGACGCCCGATGGCAAGATCGTCGAGGCCGAAGCGGCCCACGGCACCGTGACCCGCCACTACCGCCAGCACCAGAAGGGTCAGCAGACCTCGACCAACTCGGTCGCCTCGATCTTCGCCTGGACCGGCGGCCTGAAGCACCGCGCGAAACTGGACAGCAACGAACAGCTGATGCGCTTTGCCACCACGCTGGAAAAGGTCACCGTGGATGCGGTGGAAGATGGCTGGATGACCAAGGACCTCGCCCTGCTGGTCGGCCCGGATCAGAAATGGCTTTCGACCATCGGCTATCTCGAAAAGGTCGATGAATATCTGAACAAGGCGCTGGCTGGCTGAGACGCAAGCCTGCAAGGATCAGGGGGCCGGGCACAACACGGCCCCTTTTTGCTGCCTCTTACTGCATCGCGGTCTTGTCGATGTTGACGCGCATCTGGTAGCCCGCCGCCTTGATGCCGCCGCCCGAGAGGTTGACGCAGCGCTTGTCCAGCGCCTCGAACTGGACCTGGACGATCTTCAGGTCGGGGCTGAGCCGGGTGTCATGCACCCAGCCGGCCAGAACGCCGTTGCGGTCCACCACCGGATAGCCGTTGTAGACCGCGCTGTTGCCCGCGCCCGCGCAATGCAGCGCCGAGGCCGGGATCACCTTGCGGGCGATCGGGTTGGGCGTGCCGGTGCTGCTGACCGTGGTGGGCGTGGTCGGCGGCGAGGTCGGCGGCGTGGTGGTGGTGCCGGGCGTGGTGGTGCCGCCCACCGTGACGCCGACTGTAACGCCGCCAGTGGTCGGCGTCGTGCCGCCCACCGTGACGCCGATCCCGCCGGACGGCGTCGTGCTTGCCGTGGTGCCGCAGGTGCCGACGCAGCCCCTCGCCACCGAGGTGCCATCCAGCACCGAGGCGCCGACCTGCAGGCCGCCCACATTGGCCCCGACGCTGGCCAGAGACCCGCCGCCGACCGAGGCCGAAACCCCGGCGACCGATCCACCGCCCAGAAGCCCGCCGCCGAGGATGCCATTGGCCGAGGCCGCGCTGGCCCCGAGCCCAAGCCCCGCCATCAGCGCCATCGCCACCGAGGTCTGCGCCGGCATCTGCCAGATCGCGCCAAAGCCGGTTTTGCCTTGCGGTTTGAATCCCGTTTTAAATGTCATTGCAAAGTCCTCCAAAGGGTTACTTTTACCAGAGAGCCGGATGCAACAGGAGAGGACCGTCGCAACATGCGACAGACGCGCCAGCCGGCTTTGAACAACAGGGTCAGACTTGGATGTAGGCAGGTCTCACATTGGATGATCTGTCTACTCCAGATTGATTAAAACACGGAGCGCCCGAATTTTCAACATTAAATAAAATATCAATAACAATGGCTTACGGTTCATCATTCAACCGTAAGCCTAGGATTCCGCGAAAATCCCCCGCAATTCGGATTGACTCCGCGCTTGTGAGCCTTGGAAAGGACGCTAAAAGACTCATTGGCGCACATATTAAAATGCGAATTGCAATTGCAGAATAAGGCGACAATTGGCCTGAAATAAGGCAATTACGGCGGGTGGAGAATTGCGAAGCCTGCTCCCCCACCACTGCAAGCCTGCCATGTGCGGGGCGCCGTAGACAAGCGGGGTGCGGGCGCGGTAAAACAGGTCATGGACGCTGACCTTTCACCCCGCCGCTACACCATTTTCGAGGACCTTCAGGGCCTTGTGATCGCCTCTGCCCAGGCGGCACTTGGCATCCACCTCTTGCGCGCGGCGGGGCTGGTCACCGGGGGCACGGCGGGGACGGCGCTGATCCTGTCCTATGTGTTCCACTGGAACTTCTCTCTGGTGTTCCTGGTGATGAACCTGCCCTTCTTCGGCTTTGCCTACCGGGTGCGCGGGCCGGTGTTCTGCCTGAAGAGCCTCGCCACCGTGGTCTTCGTCTCGGCCATGGCCGAGGTCCTGAAACCGCTTGTGGTGATCGGCCAGATCCATCCGGCGGCCTCGGCGGTGCTGTTCGGCGTCAGCGCGGGCGTAGGGCTTCTGGGCCTCTTCCGCCACTCGGGCAGCCTCGGCGGCGTGTCCATCGTGGCCTTGGTGCTGCAGGACCGTTTCGGCTTCAAGGCGGGCTGGACCCAGCTGATCCATGACCTGATCCTCTTCACCGTGGCGCTGTTCCTGCTGCCGCTTGACCGGGTGCTCTACTCGCTGTTAGGGGCGGTCATCCTGAACGCCGTGATCGCCTTCAACCACCGCCGCGACTGGTATGTGGTGACCTGACCCGGCCCGAAAAGAGCTTGTCCGATGGCCGAGGCCGCAAAACACACAATGATCGAGGATGCCCAGGGCATCGCCTATGGCGCGACCATGGCGGCCTTCGGCATCGTCATCCTGACCCATCTGGGCCTGGTCACCGGCCAGACCGCGGGCCTTGCCGTCCTGATCGCCTATGCGACGGGGTGGAGTTTCGGCCCGGTCTTCTTCGCCATCAACATCCCCTTCTATATCCTGGGCTATTTCCGGATGGGCTGGCGCTTTACCGTCAAGACCTTCCTGGCGGTGGCGCTGCTGTCGGGGCTTTCGGTCTGGATGCCGCATCAGATCAGCTTTGCCAGCCTGAACCCGGTGCTGGGGGCGGTTCTCTTCGGCTTCCTGTCAGGCTCTGCCCTGCTGGCGCTGTTCCGCCATGGCGCGAGCCTCGGCGGCATCGGCATCGTCGCCCTGATCCTGCAGGACCGCCTCGGCTGGCGCGCGGGCTGGGTGCAGCTTGGCTTTGACGCGGTGCTGTTTGCCGCGGCCTTCGCCCTGCGCGATGTGAAAACCGTGGCGATCAGCTTTCTGGGCGCCGTCGTGGTCAATGTCGTGATCGCCATCAACCACCGCCGCGACCGCTATATCGTGGCCTGAGCCCAAGCCATCATGCCGAATAGGCCCGCGTCCCTCTGGCAAAGGGACGCAAAACCCTGTAAGGCGCTCGCAACCGCAGAAAACCGAAAGAGACCCTCCCGATGGAGCTTCGCAACATCGCCATTATCGCGCACGTCGACCATGGCAAAACCACGCTCGTTGACGAGCTTCTGAAACAGTCTGGCTCTTTCCGCGAGGGACAGCAAGTCTCCGAACGCGCGATGGACAGCAATGACATCGAACGCGAGCGCGGCATCACCATTCTGGCCAAGTGCACCTCGGTCGAACATGACGGCATCCGCATCAACATCGTCGACACCCCCGGCCACGCCGACTTTGGTGGCGAGGTGGAGCGGATCCTCTCGATGGTGGACGGCGTGTGCCTTCTGGTCGACGCCGCCGAAGGCCCGATGCCGCAGACCAAGTTCGTGCTGGCGAAAGCCCTGGCCCTTGGCCTGCGCCCGATCGTGGTGCTGAACAAGGTTGACAAGCCCGATGCCGAGCCCGAGCGCGCGCTGAACGAGGTCTTCGACCTTTTCGCGAACCTCGGCGCTTCGGACGAACAGCTGGATTTCCCGCATCTCTACGCCTCGGGCCGCAACGGCTGGGCCGACGATTCGCTGGATGGGCCGCGGAAGAACCTCGACGCGCTGTTCAACATGATCGTGGCCCATGTGCCGCAGCCGAAGCAAATCGCCCGCGTCGACGAGCCCTTCCAGATGCTCGCGACCACCCTGTCCGCCGACCCCTTCATCGGCCGCATCCTGACCGGCCGCATCGAAGCCGGCCGGCTGACCGTGGGCACCCAGCTGAAGGCGCTGAGCCGGACCGGCGAGCGGATCGAAGCTTTCCGCGTCACAAAGGTTCTGGCCTTCCGCGGGCTGAACATGACCGCGGTGGACGAGGCGCTGGCTGGTGACATCGTCACCGTGGCCGGGATGACCAAGGCCACCGTGGCCGACACGCTCTGCGATCCCTCGATCGACGTCGCCCTGCCCGCCCAGCCGATCGACCCGCCGACCATCACCGTGACCTTCGGCATCAACGACTCGCCGCTCGCCGGCAAGGACGGCAACAAGGTGCAGTCGCGGGTGATCCGCGAACGCCTGATGCGCGAAGCCGAGGTGAACGTCGCGATCAAGGTCGCCGACACCCCCGGCGGCGACGCTTTCGAGGTTTCCGGCCGCGGCGAACTTCAGATGGGCGTGCTGATCGAGAACATGCGCCGCGAAGGCTTCGAGCTGTCGATCTCGCGGCCGCGGGTGATCTTCCGCGACGTGGATGGCGTGAAGCAAGAGCCGGTCGAGGAAGTCACCATCGACGTCGATGACGAATACACCGGCCCGGTGATCGAAAAGCTGACCGGACCGCGCAAGGGCGATCTGATCGAGATGAAACCGGCCGGCGCCGGCAAGACCCGTATCATCGCCCATGTGCCCTCGCGCGGGCTGATCGGCTATCACGGCCAGTTCATGACCGACACCCGCGGCACCGGCGTCTTGAACCGCGTCTTCCACGGCTGGACCCCGCACAAGGGCCCGATCGAGGGCCGGCGTCAGGGCGTGCTGATCTCGATGGAAACCGGGGTTTCGGTGGCCTATGCGATGTGGAAGCTGGAAGACCGCGGCCACTTCTTCATCGGCGTGCAGGAACAGATCTACGGCGGCATGATCATCGGCGAGCACAACCGGGACAACGACCTGGAAGTCAACGCGCTGAAGGGCAAGCAGCTGACCAACGTCCGCGCCTCGGGCACCGACGAAGCGGTGCGTCTGACCACGCCGGTCAAGCTGTCGCTCGAACAGTGCATCGCCTATATCGACGATGACGAGTTGGTCGAAGTGACGCCGAAGAACGTCCGGATGCGCAAGCGCTACCTCGACCCGAACGAACGCAAGCGCCACTCGCGCAGCGCGCAATAAAGAGAAAGGCCGCCTGGTTGGGCGGCCTTTTCGTTTGGCGGGTCTGAAAGATGGCGGCTTTGGAAGATGGGCAGATTGCCCATCCTACTGGCCGATCATTCCGCAGCTTCGACGACCACAAGATCCCGTGTCGCAGCGCCCTGGGCATGGACGAGGGCTGCCTGATATTCCGGCGAATGGTAGCATTCCACCGCGGCCTCAAGGCTCGGGAAGACGGCCAGCACATTGCGGGCGCGGTCGCGGCCCTCGAGCTGTACATAGCGGCCGGCCCGGGCGAGGAACTTGCCGCCATGCGCCGCGATGGCGACCGTCGCCCCCTTGGCATAGCGGCCATAGGCCTCGGGCTCGGTCACTTCGACATGGGCGATCCAATAGGCTTGCGGCATCTCAACCCTCCAGCGCGGCTTCAACCGCTTTGATTGCGGCATCGGCCAGCGCGATATCCGCCCCGCCGCCCTGCGCCATATCCGGACGGCCACCGCCGCCCTTGCCACCCAAAGCCTCGACCGCGGCCTTGGCCAGCGTCACCGCCGAAATCCGGCCGGTGAGGTCGGAAGTCACCCCCGCCGCCACCGCGGGCTTGGCCCCGGTATCGGCGATCAGCACCACGGCGCCGGAGCCGAGTTTCAGCTTCATCTCGTCGATCAGCGCGGGCAGATCCTTGCCCGAGACGCCTTGCAGCACCTGGGCGATCAGCTTGACGCCGCCCACTTCCTTGATCTCCGGCCCGCCCGACTTGCCGCCCATCGCCAGTTCGCGGCGCAGGGTGGCGACCTCGTTCTGCAGGGCGCGGCGTTCGGCCATCAGGGCCTTGATCCGCGGCGTGAGTTCCGCCGGAACCGCGCCCAACTGCTGCGCTGCCGCATCGAGATAGCCCATGTTTTCACGGACATAGGCCAGAACGCCTTCGCCGGTCAGCGCCTCGATCCGGCGGATGCCGGAGGCGGAGGCGCTTTCAGACAGGATCAGGAAGGAGCCGATCTCACCCAACTGCCCGACATGGGTGCCGCCACAAAGCTCAAGGCTATAGGTCCGGCCATCGGTGCCCTTGCCCGAACCATCGAGGCTGCCCATCGAGACGACGCGAACCTCGTCGCCATATTTCTCGCCAAACAGCGCCTGGGCGCCAAGGGCACGGGCATCGTCGGGGGTCATGATCCGGGTTTCCACCGGGGTATTCTGGCGGATCAACTCGTTGACCTCGGCCTCGACCTTGGCGAGTTCCTCGGGCGACATCGCATGGGCATGGGCGAAGTCAAAGCGCAGCCGGTCGGGCGCGTTGAGGCTGCCGCGTTGGGCGACGTGATCGCCGAGGGTGCGGCGCAGCGCCTCGTTGAGGAGGTGCGTCGCGGAGTGGTTGGCCTGGATCTGGCCGCGACGGCCCCGCGCGACGTCCAGCTTGGCCGGCTGGCCCTTCAGGATCGTGCCCTCGACGACTTTGGCGATATGGATGAAGACGCCGGCGGCCTTCTTGGTATCGGTCACCTCGGCAAGGCCGGTCTGGGTGCGGATAAAGCCCGCATCGCCGACCTGACCGCCGCTTTCGGCATAGAAGGGTGTCTGGTTGACGACGATCTGCACCGTCGAGCCTTCTTCGGCCGCACCGATCTGGGCGCCGTCGCGGACCAGGGCATTGATCTGCCCCTCGGCACTTTCGGTGTCATAGCCGAGGAATTCGGTCACGCCATGGGCTTCGGCCAGTTCGAACCAGATATTGGCGTCCTTGGCCTCGCCCGTGCCGCTCCACGACGCGCGGGCCTTCTTGCGCTGTTCGTCCATCGCGGCCTCGAAGCCCTGCACATCGACGGCACGGCCCTTTTCGCGCAGCGCGTCCTGGGTGAGGTCGAGCGGGAAGCCATAGGTGTCGTAAAGCTTGAAGGCGGCAGCGCCCGGCAAGTCGGCGCCTTCGGGGATGCGGGCCAGCTCGTCATCCAGCAGCCGCAGACCACGGTCGAGCGTGGTGCGGAAGCGGGTTTCCTCCAGCTGCAGCGTCTCTTCGATCAGGCTTTGGGCGCGGGTCAGCTCGGGGTAAGCGGTGCCCATCTGGCGGACCAAAGCGGGGACCAGACGGAACATCACCGGGTCCTGCGCGCCCAGCATATGGGCATGGCGCATCGCGCGGCGCATGATCCGGCGCAGCACATAGCCGCGGCCTTCGTTCGAGGGCATCACGCCATCGGCAATCAGGAAAGAGGTGGAGCGCAGATGGTCGGCGATCACCCGGTGATGCACCTTGCCGGTGCCATCTGGGTCGGTCGAGGTCGCGTGCGCGCTGGCCTCGATCAGGCTGCGCATCAGGTCGGTGTCGTAATTGTCATGCTTGCCCTGCAGAAGCGCGCCGATCCGCTCCAGCCCCATGCCGGTGTCGATGCTCTGCATCTCCAGCGGCACCAGCCGGCCATCGGCGAACTGTTCGTTCTGCATGAAGACGTTGTTCCAGATCTCGATGAAACGGTCGCCGTCCTCATCGGCGGAGCCGGGCGGGCCGCCCCAGATATGGTCGCCGTGGTCGTAGAAGATCTCGGTGCAGGGGCCGCAGGGGCCGGTCGGGCCCATCCGCCAGAAGTTGTCGTCGGTGGCGATGCGGATGATCTTCTCGTCCGACAGGCCCGCGACCTTCTTCCAGATCGTCGCCGCCTCGTCATCGGTGTGATAGACGGTGACGCAAAGCTTGTTGCGGTCCAGACCGAAATCCTTGGTCAGAAGCTCCCAGGCGAAGGTGATCGCCTGTTCCTTGAAATAATCGCCGAAGGAGAAATTCCCCAGCATTTCAAAGAAGGTATGGTGGCGCGCGGTATAGCCCACATTGTCGAGGTCATTGTGCTTGCCGCCGGCGCGGACGCATTTCTGCGCCGTGGTGGCCCGTTTGTAATCGCGCGTCTCGACCCCGGTGAAGCAATTCTTGAACTGCACCATGCCGGAATTGGTGAACATCAAGGTCGGGTCGTTGCGCGGCACAAGCGGCGAGCTTTCCACGACTTTATGGTCATTGCGGGCGAAAAAGTCGAGAAAGGTCGAGCGGATGTCATTCAACGATTGCATGGAGGCCGGGGTCCTTGCGCAAAGGTGCCAATTGTCGGCCCTCCGTTTAGCCCCCCGCGCGGGGCCTGTCCATTATGAATGCAAGACGGGCCGCCTTTGCAGGGCGGCCCGGGGGTGTTTTCCTGATTTTGCTTTGCGCGGCAGGGCTTATTCGTCCAGAACCTCTTCGCGCGCCTCGGCGGTCATCGAGAAATCCAGCCCCGAGGCGCTGCGGATCTTGTCCTCGATATCCTTGGCGGTGGCGGGGTTGCTCTTCAGGAAGGCCTTGGCATTCTCGCGCCCCTGCCCGATCCGCTCGTCCTTGTAGCTGTACCAGGAGCCGGACTTTTCGACCACGCCGCATTTGACTCCCAGATCGACGATCTCGCCCACCTTGGAGATGCCCTCGCCGAACATGATGTCGAATTCGACCTCCTTGAAGGGCGGCGAGACCTTGTTCTTGACGACCTTCACCCGGGTCGAGTTGCCGATCACCGTGTCGCGGTCCTTGATCGAGCCGGTGCGGCGGATGTCGAGGCGGACCGAGGCGTAGAATTTCAGCGCATTGCCGCCCGAGGTGGTCTCCGGCGAGCCAAACATCACGCCGATCTTCATCCGGATCTGGTTGATGAAGATCACCATGCAGTTGCTGCGCCCGATCGAGGCGGTCAGCTTGCGCATCGCCTGGCTCATCAGGCGGGCCTGGCTGCCCATCTGCATGTCGCCCATGTCGCCCTCGATTTCGGCCTTGGGCACCAGGGCTGCGACCGAGTCGACCACGATCACATTGACCGCGCCGGAGCGGACCAGCGTGTCGACGATCTCCAGCGCCTGTTCGCCGGTGTCGGGCTGGCTGATCAGAAGCTCGTCAAGGTTGACGCCCAGCTTCTTGGCATAGGCCGGGTCCAGCGCGTGTTCGGCATCGACAAAGGCGCAAACCCCGCCGCTCTTCTGCGCTTCGGCCACGACATGCAGGGTCAGCGTGGTCTTGCCCGAGCTTTCCGGCCCGTAGATTTCGATGATCCGCCCTTTGGGAAGACCGCCGATCCCCAGCGCGATGTCCAGGCCCAGAGAGCCGGTCGAGATCGCCTCGACATCCATCACGGCATTGTTCTGGCCGAGCTTCATGATCGAGCCCTTGCCGAACTGCCGTTCGATCTGCGCCAGCGCCGATTCGAGCGCCTTCGCCTTTTCGGCGTCTTTCTTGTCCATCCCGCGCTTTCCGTCCAGTTCGAAGAGGTTTGCCACAGTCATTCGTCTTCCCCTTATTCCACAGCCGCGACCCTGCGGCAATCGCCGGATATGTTCCTGCTTTGTTTCGCATTCATGCGATCAAAACGGGAACATTTCAATCAAATTCGTCGTGTTCCAGCATTTGACAGAAAGATTAATGATTGGTTGAGGCGGAACGCACTGCCGAAAATTTCGCAGAAATTTTGTGGGCCCCTTCTGGCCTCCTGGCCGGAGGCCAGCCCGGCTATTGCATCTGGCCCTGCACCATCGCCGTCAGATCGCCCAGCGAGAAGGGCTTGGGCAGAAAGACCGAATTCGGGATCCGCGCCTGGTTTTCCGACAGCGATTCCTCGGCATAGCCGGAGACGAAGATCACCTTCACATGCGGCCGGTCCTCCAGCGCGCGGCGCACCCAGGAGGGGCCGTCCATGCCGGGCATCACCACATCCGTCACAAACACATCCACCGACAGCGAGGGGTCCTCCAGCGCCTTCAGCGCCTCTTCGGCATTCTCCGCCTCCAGCACCGTATAGCCGCGCATCCGCAGCGCCCGGCTGGCAAAGGCGCGCACCGGGGCCTCGTCCTCGACCAGAAGCACCACGCCCTCGCCCTGTTTGAGGATGACCTTCCTGCTGACATCCTCCGCCGCTTCCGAAGGGCCGGCGTGGATCGGGAAGTAGAGCTGGAACACCGTGCCTTCGCCCGGCGTCGAATCCACGAAGATGAAGCCGCCCGATTGCTTGACGATGCCATAGGCCGTCGAAAGCCCGAGGCCGGTGCCCTCGCCCACCTTCTTGGTGGTGAAGAAGGGTTCGAAAATCTTCTGCAGCCGGTCCTCGGGAATGCCGATCCCGGTGTCCGAGACGCGAATCACCGCATAATCCCCGGCGGGCACCGTCGCACGGTCGCGCGCCATCGGCTCCATCAGGGTCACATCCTCGGTCGAGATCCGTATGATGCCACCGCCCGGCATCGCGTCGCGGGCATTGACGACCAGGTTCATCAGCACCTGTTCCAGCTGCCGCTTGTCGGCGCGGATCGCCCCCAGCCCCGGGGCATGGGTCAGCTGCAGGCGGATCTTCTCGCCCACCAGCCGGTTCAGCAGATGGGCGAGGTCCGACAGGACATCTTCCAGCTCCAGCCGTTCGGGCTTCAGCGTCTGCTTGCGCGAGAAGGCCAGAAGCTGGTTGACCAGCGAGGCGGCGCGGTTGGCGTTCTGGTGGATCTGCACCAGATCGGCATATTCGGGGTCCTCGCGGTCATGCCGCATCAGCAGAAGGTCGCAATGGCCCGAGATCGCGGTCAGCAGGTTGTTGAAGTCATGCGCGACACCGCCGGCAAGCTGGCCGATCGCCTGCATCTTCTGGCTCTGGACGAACTGCGCCTCCAGCGTCTTCAGCGCCGTCGCATCCTGCAACACGGCCAGAACCCCGGGGCGGCCCTGTTCGACGATGCGGCGCAGCGTCACCTGCAGGAAAACCTCGCCCTCGACCTGGCGGGCGCGCAGCATTTCCGACCGCGAGGGGCTGCGCTCGCTGACGATGTCATCGAGCCAGTCCGAGACGGGGCGACCAAGCCCTTCGAAAACCTCATGAAACATCGGCGCAGCGCTGTCGCCCAGATGCAGGGTGGCGCGGGCCGCGGCATTGGCCATCAAGAGCCTGCCATCGGGCTGGAACTTGGCCAGCGGCACTGGCACATTTTCGAAATCGGCGAGGGCTGCGAGGGCGGGTGCCCCGGTCGGCACCGGCAGAAGATAGATCTCCCGCCGCTCGCCCGGGCCTTCGACCTCGGCCAGGATGGCGCGCACCGGGCCGTCGACTCCAGCGATTTCAACCTCTTCGCCGGAATGCAGCACCGGGCTGGTGAAGATCCGGTCCAGCCGCTTCGGCCTGCCGCCGAGCAGCCGGCGCATCGCCTCGTTGGTGAAGAGAACCACGCCGGTCTTGTTGGCGGTCAGCATCGGCAGGCTGAGGCTGTCCGCCCCGCGCGACGCGCCGCCACGGTCGAGAAACTCCTCCAGCCGCCAGATATAGCCATCCGCGGCCATCCTGTGCACCGACAGCCGGATATGGCCGCGCCGGGTCACCACATCCTCGCGCCCGGCGCCCGCATGACCGGCCCGGTTCTGCAACCGGTAGAGCACCGAGGAGGGAGAGGCGAAATGGTCGTTCAGCGCCGAAACCAGCGTGGCGCCGGTCGGGGCGTGAAAACGGGCCAGGGCGCTGGCGTTCTGATAGAGGATCTGCCCCAGACGGTCGGTCATGAAGCACGGGGTCGCATCCTGGCCGACCAGCACGGACAGCTGGCTCATCCTTTGCGCCGCGCGCCGCCGCGACAGGATGGCGCGCAGCCGCAGGCCGACCACCAGGAACAGGAAGGTCATCGCCACCACCGCAGCGCCCGCCCGCAGCACCACCGTCTGCGCCAGCGCCGCCGTCACCAGCGAGGCCGCCGCCGCCGCCAACAACAACAGCGCCGGAGACATCCATCGCCGCCGTTCAAACGCCGTGCCAACCTCAGCCACTGGACCGTTCACTCTATCCCCCGGGAATCGTCACCAGTCCATACCGCATCACAATTCTTAATCCGCGATTAACCCCAGCCAAGACTGACGGAGATTTTCCGAAAAAACAACTAACAGTTGCAGGGGCTTCGCGGGCCGAAAAGGGCCTCAGCTGCGGGTCAATGTCGCCAGAAAGAAGCCGTCGCCACCGTTCAGGGGCGAAAAGCGGCGCTGGGTCTTCAGCGCCCAGCCGGCATGGCGGGTCTGGAAGGCGGCGATCTGATCCTCGTTCTCCTCGGCCAGAAGCGAGCAGGTCGCGTAAGCCAGGGTCCCGCCATGCCGCACCATCGGGATCACCCGGTCGAGGATCTGCGCCTGCAGGGTGATCAGCTCCTCCAGCCGCGCCGGGGTCAGGGCCCATTTGCCCGCCGGATCGCGCCGCCACGAGCCCGAGCCGGAACAGGGCACATCGGTGAGGATCACGTCGTAAGGCTTTGCTTCCTCAGGCGTCTGGGTGATCATCACCCGCAGCCCCGCCCGCGTCGCCCGTACCGGAAGATCGACCATCCGGCCGGGATAGGCGTCATGCGCCCAGACCTTGGCGCCGCGTGCCGCAAGGGCCAGGGTCTTGCCGCCACCGCCCGCGCAATAGTCCAGCACCTTGGCGCCGGGCGTCAGGTAGAGGCTTTCCACCACCGCTTGCGAGGAGGCGTCCTGCAGTTCGACCAGCCCGGTCTGATAGGCCTGCGAGGTCTGGATTTTCCGGGCATTCCCCGTGACTTCCAGCGCGGTCTTCACCCACGCGACCGGGACGGCCTCGATCCCTTCGGCGGCAAGCGCCGCAATCGCGGCCTCGCGCGTCGTGCGGGCAGAGTTCACCCGCAGGAAGACCGGGGCGCGGGCTTGCAGGGCCTGCATCACCGGGGCGAAATCAGGCCCGAGCGCCCGCTCCAGCCGCGGGCCAAGCCAGTCCGGGCAATCGAGCGCGGCATAGCCCTGAGGTGCGGTGCCGGGTTCATCCTGCACCGGCCTCGGGGCATGGCCCTCGCCGGAGAACACCGCCGCGACGTTCTGCCCGGTGGCGCGCAGGGCGCCCAGCATCAGGCCGCGTCCGGTCAACCCGCCCCCGAGGGCGGCAAAGGAGGCGCGGCAGCGCAGGGCGGCAAAGACGTGATCGCGGATCGCTCCGCGGTCGCCGGAGCCGGCAAAGCGGTTGGCGCGGCCCCAGTTGGTCAGGGCGACATCGGGGACGGCACCGGCGAGGATCAGGTCCAGAACCTCGATGGCGGCGGCGACGCGGGCGGCGGGGGTCATGCGGTGCGCTCTTTCAGATGGGTGCCGCCATCGACGATCAGCGTCTCGCCGGTGATGAAGGAGGCGTCGCGCGCGGCGAGAAAGCGAACGGCATGGGCCACTTCCTCCGGCGTTCCGGCGCGGCGCATCGGGGTGATGGGTTCGGTCCCGGCGGGCGTGTCGCTGGCGATCCAGCCCGGGGCCACCGCGTTGACGGTGACGCCGGAGGGCGCGGTCTCCAGCGCCAGCGCCCGCGTCAGGCCGAAAAGGGCGGCGCGGGTGACGGAATAGGCGCTTTCGCCGGGGGGCGACAGGATCGGCCCCGAGAGCGGAGGCCCGGCGACCGAGGCCACCATGATGATCCGGCCAAAGCCGCGCCGCACCATGCCCGGCATCAGGGCGCGGGTCACCAGCACGGTCGCGCTGAGTGCCGCATCCATCGCGCGGCCGAAGGCCTCCGGCCCCATCTCGGTCGCCTCCTGGGCGGCGGCGCTCGAGGGCCCGGTGAGGTTGACCAGCACGTCGACCTCACCCGACAGGGTCAAGAGGCGCGCGACCTCGACCGGGTCGGAGAGGTCGCCCTGATGGGCGCGCACGTCAAAGCCCTCGGCGGCAAGCTCGGCCTGGCGCAGCACGATCCGCCCCGAGGTGCCCGAGATCACCAGCCGGCAGCCGACCGCCCCCAGAGCGCGGGCGCAGGCCATGCCGATGCCCGCCGGAGCGCCGGCGCCGCTGATCACCGCCCGCATCAGCCGACCCGGTAGTTCGGGCTTTCGCGGGTGATCTGCACGTCATGGACATGGCTTTCCTTCAAGCCCGCCCCGGTGATCTTGACGAACTGGCAGTTCGCCCGCATCGCGGCCACGGTGCCGTTGCCGGTATAGCCCATGGCGGCGCGCAGCCCCCCCACCATCTGGTGGATGACGGCGGCGGCAGAGCCCTTGTAGGGCACCTGGCCCTCGATCCCTTCCGGCACCAGCTTGTCCGAGGCCGCATCCTTCTGGAAATAGCGGTCGGCCGAGCCGCGCGCCATGGCGCCAAGGCTGCCCATGCCGCGGTAGGCCTTGAAGCTGCGGCCCTGCCAGAGGATCACTTCGCCCGGGCTTTCATCGGTGCCGGCGATCGCCGAACCGACCATGGCGCAGGAGGCCCCTGCCGCAATCGCCTTGGCGAAATCGCCCGAGTATTTGATGCCGCCATCGGCG
Organism: Rhodobacter sp. P1_C2; assembly: GCF_056406375.1. Taxonomy (NCBI): domain Bacteria; kingdom Pseudomonadati; phylum Pseudomonadota; class Alphaproteobacteria; order Rhodobacterales; genus Rhodobacter; species Rhodobacter sp. P1_C2. The sequence continues at coordinate 18,566 of NZ_JBFUAG010000015.1, read as the reverse complement.
ATCACCGGGATATCCCCGGCAGCCCCGGCGGAATCCATGATCGCCGTCAGCTGCGGCACGCCCACGCCCGCCACGATCCGCGTCGTGCAGATCGAGCCCGGGCCGATGCCGACCTTGACCGCATCGGCCCCGGCGCCGATCAGGGCGCGGGTCGCCTCGGCCGTGGCGACGTTGCCGGCGATCACCTGCACGGTGTTGGACAGCCGCTTGATCCGCTCCACCGCGCGGGCCACGCCTTCGGAATGGCCATGGGCGGTGTCGATGACGACCATGTCCACCCCGGCCTCGATCAGCGCCTGGCTGCGTTCAAAGCCGGCATCCCCCACGGTGGAGGCGGCGGCGACGCGCAGGCGCCCCATGTCATCCTTGCAGGCATGCGGGTTGAGCACGGCTTTCTCGGTGTCCTTCAGCGTCAGAAGTCCGGTCAGATGGCCCTGGGCATCGGTGACGAGCAGCTTTTCGATCCGGCGCTGCTTCATCAGGCCAATGGCCGCGGCGCGGTCCACCGGCTCGCGCAGGAGGGCGAGGTTGTCCGAAGACATCATGGCCGACACCGGCGTGCGGTCATCCGAGGCAAAGCGCATGTCGCGGTTGGTGACGATGCCCACGACGCGGTTTTGCGCATCGACCACCGGGAAGCCGGTGATGTTGTAGCGGTCCATCAGCTCCTTGGCATCGGCGAGCGTCTGGTCGGGGCGCAGGGTGATCGGCGCATAGACGACGCCGCTCTCGAACCGCTTGACGCGGCGGACCTCGCGGGCTTGCGCTTCAAGGTCGAGATTGCGGTGGATAACGCCGATGCCGCCGGCCTGGGCCATGGCGATGGCCATGCGGGCCTCGGTCACCGTATCCATCGCGCTCGACAAGAGCGGGATGTTCATCCGGATGGATTTCGTGACGAAAGTCGACGTATCCGCATCGGAGGGCAGCACAGAGCTGGCCGCCGGTACAAGCAGGACGTCATCGAAGGTCAATGCCTCGCGAATCTCCATGAGAGCCTCCATTCGGGTTGGGCGGGAGTGTTCGTTTGACGGCTCCCCTTTTCACTTCGCGGCGGGATTGGCAAGGGGGGATCGGGGGGCCTGACGTGGTTTTCGGCCTTGCGCCGGGCGCAGGCATCGGCATCTTGCATCCGAGGTTGGCAGGGGTGTGCAGATGCTTGTGGCGATTGTCGAGAATACCAGGGTGACGCATCACGGCCAGGTCGGCGTGGCGCTGCATGAAGTGGGGGCGCTGGTCGAGATCTACCGCCCGTGGCGCGACGGTGTCCTGCCGGCGCGGGGCAGCTTCGACGGGCTGGTGGTCTTTGGCGGCGAACAATCGGCGCGGGATGACGAGAGCCACCCCTATCTCGGCGCGCTGGCCGCGCTGATGGCGCAGGCGGCGGCGGAGGATGTGGCGGTGCTGGGCATCTGCCTTGGCAGCCAGGTCCTGGCCCGCGGGCTTGGGGCCGAGAACCTGCTGGGTCAGGCGCGGGAATTCGGCTGGTGCGAGGTGGCAAAACATGAGGCCGCCGCGAGCGACCCGGTGCTGGCCGCCCTGCCCGCCCGTTTCCGCAGCTTCGAATGGCATTCGGACACTTTCACCCTGCCCCCCGGCGCGGCGCATCTGGCAGGGTCGCCCGTGGCGCCTGTGCAATGCTACCGCTATGGAAGGGCGGGATACGGCATGCAGTTCCACTTCGAGGCCTCGCGCGCGGTGACGCGGAGCTGGGCGCAGCTCTTCCCCGAGGCCTGCGAGGCGATGGCGCCGGGCTGGCTGTCCGGCACGCAGGCGGCCGAGGAAGCGGCCCATGCCGATGCGTCAGATGCCCATGGTCTGGCGATCGCCCGGGCCTGGGTCGCGCAAATCCAGCGGAGCGGCTCCGCCGCAAGCCTTTGAGGTCGCCTGCGCGGGCAAGGCCCGCTGGTCTCCGCTTTCCGCCGCTCCCGGCTCAGGCGGTGGCCGCATTGGTCAAGGCGGCGAGCCTGCCGTTCGGCCAGAGCTTCAGCACCTTCCAGCCGATCAGGCCCACGGCAGGCAGCGCCACGACCGCCAGCGCCGCGCCGAGGGTGAAGACCGCCCCGCCCTGCAGCATCAGCGCGGTGCAGAAGGTCGCCATCGGGAAGGTCAGCGCCCCCCAGATCGGCGAGAAACCCGCCTGCAGGACCCAGCGCGCCGAGGCGAGGAGCGCCAGCGCGATCAGGATGGCCAGCGCGGCCAGAAGCTGGGCGAGGAAGGCGTCGCCCACCAGCGCGGCTGTGGTGGAACAAAGCGCCGCCGGCGACAGGTGGATGGCCAGCATCGCCCGCAAGGGCGCCGGCGGGATGCGGCGGAGGAGCTGCAGAAGCGACAGCGCCCAGATCCCCAGCGCCACGGCGAGGGTCGGCCAGAGGATCGCGGTGGCCGCCCCGCTCCACCCCAGTTGCGCCAGAACCGGGGCGGCCACGATGAAGCCGACGAAGCTGAGGTGCCAGGTCGGGTTGACCTCGGCCCCCTCCGCGCCCTGCGCCCGCATCACCCAGATCACCAGAAGCGCCAGGAGACCATGGGCAAGGAGTGCGACAAGGACCAGCACCAGGGCGGCGCCCGGGGCATAGGGGATCAGCACGCCGGCTGCGGCCATCCCGCTCATCGTCGCGGCGGCCATTCCGGCGCGGCCGGGCAGCGGGCGCAGATCCTCCAACAAGACTCCAGGCCTGCGCCAGAGCTTGACCTTCAGGGCCAGCACGGCAAAGAGCCAGAGCGCGAAGAGCGCACCCAGGGCCGCCTCCACCAGCCCGGCCAGCGCCCCACCACCAAGGTCAAGACCCTGGCAGGCGCGGCGGAGCGCGAGGCCAAGCCCGAGCATCCCGAGGATCACCGGAAAGACCGCCGGCGGCGTCGTGGCAAAGAGCGGCGCCTTGCGCGAAGCGATGGGCCGCGGCGGCGGAAACCAGCGCGGCACGGGACTGGGCGTCACGGGGCCGGGCGGCGTCACGCGGGCGGACTTGGGATCTGCGGGGCCTTGATCAGGGGGCATGGAACTCTCCTTGCCCCCTTCATGCGCGCTTCACCGCAAAAGGTCTACGGGACTCCCGGTCGCACCCTCCCCCCCCTTCATTGGTCCATAAATATCCCACGGGGGGTGCGGGGGGTGTGAAACCCCCCGCTCCTTCCGGTGGACGTGACCCCTAGCCCCGCAGAACCGGGAACCAATCCTCGCGCAGGCGCTGACCCGGCTGCATGTCATGGCCCGGATAGGGCGGCGAGGTGCGGCCGGGGCGTTCGACGTAGCGGGCATCCTCGCCCACCAGCCGCAGCGAGAAGGCGCGGCGGCGGGTCTTGGCCTCGTTGCCACGCGCACCATGCAGGGTGCGGTAGTCGAAGGCCACCGCATCGCCCGGCTCCATCTGCCATTCGCGCACCTCCATCCCTTCGGCATCGGGGTCGGGGACGGGCATGTATTTCTCGGGGTCGGGGTAGAAGGACGTGTCCGACAGCCAGCGCTTGGGCAGCACCTCCTTCGGCCAGTGGTGCGAGCCTGCGACACAGCGCAAGGACGCCTCGCGCACCGGGTCGAGCGGCGACCAGAAGCTGATCGTCTGCTTTCCATCCACGAAGTAATAGGGCCCGTCCTGGTGCCAGGGCGTCGGCTTCGCGGTGCCGGGTTCCTTGACCAGCACATGGTCATGGAACATCTGCACCCGTTCGGATCTCATCAGGCGGGAGGCGACTTCGGCCACGTCGGACTGGCGGATCACCCGCTCGAACTCGGGGATGCGCTGCCAATTGCAGTAGTCGTCGAAGAAGCGCCCCGCCTCGCCGGGTTTGAGGTTTTCGGCGGCATAGGGGCCGGGCTCGGCCATGTTGCGGGCGATGCCGGCGCGCAGATCCTCCACCCAATCGGCCCAGAGGCCCTTGATCAGCACGACGCCGTCGCGCTGGAAATCCTCGACCATCCGGTCGGTCACGAGGGTCTTGGACACGGGGCTTGTCGTGGCTGCGGTCATTGCGGTCGGGGGCATGGCATCTCTCCTGTTGCGCTGGACCTCAGCTTTGCCCTGTGCCAGACATTCATTCAAATAATACCTTTCAATGAAGGTCATAACCCCATGCTATCCCTTACCCTGCGCCAACTGGAATATGCCGTGGCGATCCGGCGCCATGGCGGGCTGACCCAGGCCGCCGAGGCGCTGCATGTCAGCCAGCCCGCCCTGTCGGTGGCGCTGGCGCAGCTGGAGCAGCTTCTGGGCCAGAGCCTCTTCCTGCGCCGTCCGGGCGGACCGATGCTGCCCACCGGGTTCGGCACCCTTTGGCTGCAGGCGGCCGAGGCGCATCTGGCGGGGCTTGGCGCGCTGATGACGGGCCAGCATCGCGCGCCCCTGCGGCTGGCGGTCTATGAGGATCTGGCGCCGACGCTGCTGGCCCCGCTGATCGCCGAGGCGGGGGCGCGGGGGCTGGCGCTGCAGACCCGCCCGATGGGCTTTGCCGCGATTGCCGAGGCGCTGAAGGCCGGTCAGGTCGATGCGGCGCTGTCCTGGGGGCTGGGCCTGCCCGCGGGACTGCAGGTCCAGGTGCTGGCGCGGATCGGCCCGCAGGCGGTGCTGGCGGCCGATCATCCGCTGGCGGGATACGAGAGCCTGTCGCTGCAGGATCTGGCCGACCAGCCGCTGGTCCTGACCGATCAGGACCTGTCGATCGCCCATCTGCAAGCGCTGTTCCACCAGGCGGGCGTGCCCTGCCAGATCGCCCATCGCTGTGCGACGCTGGACCTGATGCGCAGCTTTGCCGCCAATGGGCTGGGCCTGGGCCTGTCCTATACCCAGCCCGCGCCGCGCCTGTCGCATGACGGCAAGGCCTTCGTGCTGCGCCCGATCCATGACGCCGGAACCGAGCCCGTGGTCATCGCCACCCCCAAGGACGCCCCGCCGCCCGAGGCGCTGGGCCAGATCGCCCTTCTCCTGGCCGCGCTGTTGCAGCCCGCATCCGCCTGAGGCCCAAAGCGGTTTGACAGCACCCGGCCGCGGCCTCAAAACGCTTTGTGCGGCGGGGCGGCGGCGAAATTGGCGGAAAAGGCCGCGTTAAATCGTGCAAAAGCCCAAGTTCACGCTTTGACCCCGGCGCTTTCCCGGCTAACCTCGCCCCGACTGCGGCAGAATCCCCGCGAAAACCCCATCAAAAGCCGTTTTGGCCCGAAAGCCGCTCAGGACAAACCTCCGGATGAACCTCAAGGAACTCGCCACCAAACTGGGCCTGTCGCCCACCACGGTCAGCCGGGCCCTGAACGGCTATCCCGAGGTGAACGAGGCCACGCGCGAGCGGGTGATCGCCGCCGCCCGGCGCCACAACTACCGCCCCAATGCCCGCGCCATCCGGCTGGCGACGGGCCGCGCGCTGGCGGTCGGCCATGTCATCCCGGTCTATACCCATAACGAGATCATGAACCCGATCTTCGGCGATTTCATCTCCGGCTCGGGCGAGGTCTATTCGCGCAATGGCTACGAGATGATCCTCTCGGTCGTCCCCGATGATCTGGAGGAGCAGACCTACCGCGACCTCGCCTCGCGCGGGACGGTGGATGGGGTGATCGTCCATGCGCCCAAGACCAATGACGCCCGCATCCGCACCCTGCAGGAACTGGACCTGCCCTTCGTGGTGCATGGCCGCTCCACCGGGGCGGATGTCGATTACAACTGGGTCGATGTGAACAACCGCCGCGCCTTTCTGCGCGCGACCGAGTTTCTGCTGGACCTTGGCCATCGGCGGATCGCCCTGGTCAACGGGCTGGAGTCGATGGATTTCGCGGTGCGCCGCAAGCTTGGCTTCACCGATGCGCTGCAGGCCCGCGGGCTGGAGCCGGAGGCGCGCTTCATCACCTCCTCCGAGATGACCGAGATCAACGGCTGGCGTGCCGCCGAGGCCGCGCTGGGCCAGGAGGCGCCGGCGACGGCCTTCCTCTGCGCCTCGATGCTGCAGGGCATGGGGGTGCGACGGGCGATCGAGGGGCGCGGGTTGAAGATGGGGCGCGATGCCTCGGTGATCATTTTCGACGACGATCTGAGCTATCTGCGCAATGGCGAGGATGTGCCGATCTTCACCGCCACGAGGTCCTCGGTCAAGGAGGCCGGCAAGCTCGCCGCCGAGATGCTGCTTGCGGTGATCAACCAGCCGGAAAGCCCGGCCCAGCACCGCCTGCTGGAGGCGGAGCTGATCCTCGGCCAATCGACCGGCCCTGCCCCGGCTGCATGATGCGCAACCGGTTTTCCCGCATTTCGCCCTTGTCTTGGCCGCCCGCCTCCCGCAGAAGCGCGGCCCTGAAGGATCTGGCCGCCCCCCACCGACTTCTCCACCGCGGCCCCAAGGATTGAGGTAACCCCATGACAGCCATCCTCGCCGATATCGGCGGCACCAACACCCGCGTGGCCCTGGCCGATGGCAAGGTGGTGCGGCCGAACTCGATCGCGAAATTCGCCAATGCGGATTTCCCGAGCCTGGAGCCGATCCTGCAACGCTATCTGGCCGAGGCCGGCATCGCCGGGGTCGAGGGCGCCTGCGTGGCCGCCGCAGGCCCGGTGCGGCATGGCGTGGCCGAGATGACGAACCTGTCCTGGGTGATCGACCACGCGCTGCTGACGCGGGCCACCGGGGCGACCAAGGTGGCGATCCTGAACGATCTGCAGGCGCAGGGTCAGGCCTTGGGCCATATCGCGCCCGAGTTTCTGCGCCCGATCGTGGAGGGCAATGCGGTGCCCAATGCCTCGATGCTGGTGGTGGGGCTTGGCACCGGGGTCAATGCCGCCCCGGTCCACAACACGCCCTGGGGCCGCGTCGTGCCGCCCTCGGAATGTGGCCATGTCTCGATGCCGATCCGCGATGCGCGCGATCTGGCCCTGGCGCAGTTCATCGAGACCCATGGCGACCATGCCCATGGCTTTGCCGGGGTCGAGGATGCGCTTGCCGGGCGGGGTCTGGAGCATGTCTATGCTTTCGTCGCCGATGAGGCGGGGGCGCCGGTGGTCAAATCCTCGGCCGAAATCATGGCCGACCTGCACGCCGGGGAGCATCTGGCGACCAAGGCGGCCGAGCTTTACGTCCATATCCTCGGCTCGACCCTCGGCAACCTTGCCCTGACCCACCTGCCCTATGGCGGGATCTTCCTGATCGGCGGCATGTCGCGGGCGCTGACGCCCTATATGGGCCCGATGGGCCTTGCCGCATCGCTGACCGACAAGGGCCGTTTCCACGACTTCCTGTCGACCTTCCCGGTCTGGGTCGTCGAAGACGACTACGCCGCCCTCACCGGCTGCGCCGCCTACCTGGCGAACGGCGGCCAGGGCTAAGGCATCGGGGGCCCGGGGGTGGAAAACCCCCGGCCTTCCCTCACTTCGGCAAAGTCCTGTTGAGGAAAGCCAGCGCATTCACCAGCCCATCCTCCGCAATCCCGTGCCCGGTGCCTTCCATGACATGGCCAAAGGTCTCGAACCCCGCGCCGACCAGGGCATTGCAGGCCACGGTCATCTCGCTGAACTCCACCACCTGATCCTCGTCGCCATGCATGACCAGCACCGGCGGGCGCACCAGCGCCTCGGTCTTGAGCCTTTCGGGGAACATGAGCTTGCCCGAGATCGAGATCACCGCCGCCATGGCCTGGGCGCGGCGCGGCGCGACATGCAGGCTCATCATCGCCCCCTGCGAAAAGCCGACGAGGGCCAGCGCCTGCGGCGTCAGCTTCTCATAGGCCAGACGCTGGTCGATGAAATCGTTGAGGTCCGCGGTGGAGCGGTTGAGCCCCGCCTCGGCCTCTTCGGGCGAGGTGCCGTCAAAGCGCGGGATGCCGAACCATTGAAAGCCGAAGGGCGCGCCGGGGATGCGTTCGGGGGCATCGGGGGCGACGAAGGCGGTGTCGGGCAGATGCGGGGCCAGAACATCGGCCAGACCCAGCAGGTCCGCGCCATTGGCGCCATAGCCATGCACAAAGATCACCAGGCTCTTGGCCTGACCAGAACGGGCGGCTTTACGGCCGAATCGAAGAAGTCGTGTCACCGGATACCCTCACGCGATTTTGCCTGTGCGTAGTAGGCCCAGAGCGCGCGGGCTGCAACCGCGCGCCACGGGCTCCAGCTTTCGGCAAGCTCGGACAGGGCCTTGGGCGCCGGGCGGACCTCCAGCCCATAGGCGAGCCGGGCCGCCTCTTGCAGGGCAAGGTCGCCGGGGGCGAAGACATCGGCGCGGCCGAGGGCGAACATGGTATAGACCTCGGCCGTCCAGCGCCCGATGCCGGGGATGGCGGTCAGGGTCGCCATGACCTCGGCATCCGGGGCATGGCGCAGCGCGTCATAGTCGATCCCGGCCTGGGCGAGGCAAAGGGCATAGCGCGCCTTCTGCCGGCTGAGGCCGAGGGCGCGCAATTGCGCCTCGGACGCCAGGGCCACGCTCGCGGCCTCGACCATCCCCGCCGCCTCCATCTTCGCCCAAAGCGCGCGCGCCGAGGCGGTGGAGACCTGCTGCCCAAGGATCGCATCCAGAAGCGTGCCGAAGCCATCCGGCCGCAGGCGCAGCGGCAGCGGCCCGGCATGTGCCAGAATCCGTGCCATCACCGGATCGCGCTGGGCAAGCCATTCCGCCCCCTCGGCCAGACACTCCGGCCCGATGATCACCCGTCCAAGACCCGAGACCTCTGTCATATGTGCCCTTTTAATCAGCGGTATTGTGCGCGGATGCCGAGGTTTCGCCCTTGCCCCCGACAGGTTGGTTGCCTAGGCATAGGCCCCATGGAAAACACCTCTGACATGGCCAAGGCCACCCGTCCAGTTTCTGGAGGGCCAGACATGGGCTTGCCCGATCGCGACCGCGCGGCCAAGCGCAATGTGCTGGTGCTGGTGGCGGCGCAGGCGATCCTCGGCGCGCAATTGCCGATGATCTTCACCGTGGCGGGGCTGGCGGGCAAGCAGCTGGCGCCGAATGTGTGCCTGGCCACGTTGCCGATCACCTTCATGGTGGTGGGCTCGATGCTGTCGGCCAATCCGATGTCGGCCCTGATGGCGCGCTTCGGGCGGCGGGCGGGCTTCGTGCTGGGCACCTGCGGCGGGGCGGCGGGCGGCGCGGTGGCGGCCTATGCGCTGTCGATTTCCTCCTTCGTTCTGTTCCTGTTCGGGGCTTTCCTGACCGGGATCTACCAGTCGAGCCAGGGTTTCTTCCGCTTTGCCGCCGCCGACACCGCGTCAGAGGCCTTCCGGCCCAAGGCGATCTCCTGGGTCATGGCGGGCGGGCTTCTGTCGGCGGTGCTCGGGCCGGAGCTGGTCAAACTTACAGCGCAAGGTTTCGCGGTGCCCTTCCTTGGCACCTATATGGCGGTGATCGGCCTCAACGCTCTGGGCGTGTTCCTGTTTGCCTTCCTCAAGATCCCCAAACCCCCGGCGCGCAAGGGTGCTTCGGGCGGGCGGAGCCGGATGGAACTTCTGCGCAGCCCGCGCATCCTCGTCGCGGTGATCGTGGCCACGGTGTCTTACGCGCTGATGAACCTGGTGATGACCTCCTCCCCGCTTGCGGTGGTCGGCTGCGGCTATCACACCTCGGATGCGGCCAATGTGGTCACCGCCCATGTGCTGGCGATGTTCGTGCCAAGCTTCTTCACCGGCAACCTGATCGCCCGCTTCGGGGTGGAGAAGATCATGGCGACGGGGCTTCTGATCCTCGCCGGTGCCGGGGTGGTCGCGATGTCGGGGGTGGAGCTTGAACATTTCTTCGGCGCGCTGATGCTTCTGGGCCTCGGCTGGAACTTCGGCTTCATCGGTGCGACCACCATGCTCACTTCCTCCCATACCGCGGAAGAACGCGGCCGGATGCAGGGGTTGAACGACTTTCTGGTTTTCGGCGGGGTGACCCTCGCCAGCCTGTCCTCGGGCGGGTTGATGAATTGTTCGGGCGGTTCGCCGCAGGCGGGATGGCAGGCGGTCAACATGGCCATGCTGCCCTTCCTCGCCCTCGCGGGAGGCGCCCTGATCTGGTTGGCCTTCCGGCCCAAGGAGACGGCATGATCAAGCTTGATATCTTTTCCGACCCGGTCTGCCCCTGGTGCTATCTGGGCAAGGCCAACCTCGAGCGGGCGCTGGAATCCCATCCCGACCACGCTTTCGAGATCGAGTGGCACCCGTTCCAGCTGAACCCCGAGATGCCCGCCGCAGGCGTGCCGAAGCGCGAGTTTCTGAGCAGCCGCTTCGGTGGCACCGAAAAGCTGAACCAGATCCACCAGCATTTCAAGGACATGGCCGCCAAGGCCGGGGTCGCGATGGACCCCGACAAGCCGCCGCGCATCCCCAACACGCTGAACGCCCACCGGATGATCCACTGGGCCGGTCTTGAGGGCCGCCAAAGCCTGATGGTCGCCGCCCTGATGCGGGCCTATTGGGTCGAGGGGCGCGACATCGGCGACCTCGAGGTTCTGGCCGATCTGGGCGCCGAAGCCGGGATGGAGCGCGCCGTGGTGGCCCGCCTTCTCGCCTCGGAGGCCGATATCGACCTCATCAAGGCGCGCGAGGCCCATTCGCGCGAACGCGGCGTCAATGCCGTGCCGACCTTCCTGATTGCCAACCAATATGTCCTGTCGGGCGCGCAACCGCCCGAGATGTGGGGTCAAGTGATCGACGAACTGGCCCGGATGGCCAAAGAAAGCAGCTGAGCCGCCCATGCCCAAACATCTGTCGCAGCGCGAATTCGTGGCCATGATGGCGATGCTCTTCGCCTCTGTCTCGCTGGCCATCGATTCCATGCTGCCGGCCCTGCCGCAGATCGCCGAGACCCTGTCGCCGGCCAATCCCAACCTCGCCCAGCTGGTGGTGACGAGCTTCGTGATGGGCATGGGGCTCGGCACGCTGATCTCGGGCCCGGTCTCGGACGCATTCGGGCGCAAGCCGGTGCTGGTGGCCTTCGGGGCGATCTACATTGGTGCCGCGTTCCTCTGCTATGCCGCCCCGACGCTGGAAACCCTGCTCTTTGCCCGCCTGCTGATGGGCCTTGGCGCCGCCGGGCCGCGCGCCGTGGGCATGGCTTTGGTGCGCGACCTCTTCAAGGGGCGCGAGATGGCGCGGATCGTCTCTTTCGTGATGATGGTCTTCACCCTGGTCCCGGCCGTGGCCCCGCTGGTCGGGCGTGGCGTGACGCTGGTCGCGGGCTGGCGGGATATCTTCCTCGTCTGCATGGTGTTTTCGCTGGCGGTCAACAGCTGGCTGGTGCTGCGCCAGGACGAGACCCTGCCGAAAGCGGCGCGCAGGCCTCTGCAGCTTGGCCTCCTCTGGGCCTCGGCCCGGGAGCTCGCCCGGACGCGGATCGCGCTGATCGCCACCGCCTGCCAGACCCTGACGCTGGCCTGCCTGTTTTCGATGTTGTCGTCGATCCAGGGCATCTTCGAGCAATATTTCGACCGTGGCGCCGGTTTCCCCCTGTGGTTCACCGTGATCGCCCTTTGCGCGATGAGCGGGTCTTTCCTCAACTCCCGCGTCGTGGTGCGGCTGGGGATGCGGCGAGTGCTGGTCGCGACCTATGTGGCGCAGGTCACCATGACGCTGGTGGTGCTGGCCGGGTTCGCCAGCGGCATCGTGGCGCCGGTGGCCTTTCCGGTCTTCATGCTCTGGGGCATCGGGATCTTTGCGATGATGGGGCTGACCATGGGCAACCTCAACGCGCTGGCGATGGAGGATCTCGGCCATATGGCGGGCTTCGCCTCTTCGCTGATCACCGCGATTTCGACCGTAGGTTCGGTCCTGCTGGCGGTGCCGGTGGGCCAGGCCTTCAACGGCACGCCGCTGCCCTTGCAGGTCGGGGTCCTCGGCTTTTCCACCCTGTCGCTGGTCCTGATCCTGCTGGTGACCCGCAAGGGGTGAGGCGGTCAGGGGCGCTGCCCCTCGCCTGCGGCTCACCCCGGAGTATTTCAAAAGGAGCAAATGGGGGGTGCGGGGGGTTGCCTCGCACCCCCAGGCTTTCTTGGCTCAGGTCTTCTTGGGGCGGACGACCTTTTCGGCGAGGTCGCGTGCGATGGCGAAGGCGGATTTGATCCGGTCGCTTTCGGCCTTCATCTCGCCCATCAGCACGATCTTGTTGCCCTGGATGCGGGCGGCGGGGCCCTGGTCCTTGACGAATTCGACCAGACCCGCCGGATTGTCGAACTTGTCATTGTGGAACTGGATATTGGCGCCTTTCGGGCCGACATCCAGCCGCGAGATCCCGGCCTTCTTGCAGAGCGCCTTGATGCGGACGATGACCATGAGCGTGTTGACCTCTTTCGGCAAGGGGCCGAAACGGTCGATCAGCTCGGCGGCGAAGCCTTCCAGCTCGACCTTGGTCGCAAGGCTGGACAGGCGGCGGTAGAGGCCAAGGCGCACGTCGAGGTCGGGGATATAATCCTCCGGGATCATCACCGGCACGCCGAGGTTGATCTGCGGCGACCATGAGTCATCGAGCTTGGACAGGCCCTGCAACTCGCCCGATTTGATCTTGGCGATCGTCTCTTCCAGCATCTGCTGGTAAAGCTCGTAGCCGACTTCCTTGACATGGCCCGACTGTTCCTCGCCCAGAAGGTTCCCCGCGCCGCGCAGGTCGAGGTCGTGGGAGGCGAGGTTGAAGCCCGCGCCGAGGTTGTCGAGGCTGCCCAGAAGCCGCAGCCGCTTGGTCGCCTGCGGGGTAAGGGGCGCGCGGGGCTTGGTGGTCAGATACGCATAGGCGCGGGTCTTGGAACGCCCGACCCGGCCGCGGATCTGGTAAAGCTGGCTCAGGCCGAACATGTCGGCGCGGTGGACGATCATCGTGTTGGCGGTCGGGATGTCGAGGCCGGATTCCACGATGGTCGTGGCCAGAAGCACGTCATATTTGCCGTCGTAGAACTGGTTCATCCGGTCATCCAGCTCACCCGCCGCAAGCTGGCCATGGGCGATGACATAGGTGACTTCCGGCACATGGGTCTTCAGGAAATCCTCGATCTCGTGCAGGTCGCTGATGCGGGGGACGACGTAGAAGCTTTGCCCGCCGCGATAATGTTCGCGGAGCAGCGCCTCGCGGATGGTGATCGTGTCGAACTCGGACACATAGGTGCGGATCGACAGGCGGTCGACCGGCGGGGTCGCGATGATGCTGAGGTCGCGCACCCCGGTCAGCGACAGCTGCAGCGTGCGCGGGATCGGCGTGGCGGTCAGGGTCAGGACGTGGACCTCGGATCGCATCTCCTTCAGCCGTTCCTTGTGGCCGACGCCGAAGTGCTGTTCCTCGTCGATCACCATCAGGCCGAGGTTCTTGAAGCTGACGCCCTTGGCCAGCAGCGCATGGGTGCCCACGACGATATCGACCGAACCATCGGCCAGACCCGCCCGCGTCGCATTGGCCTCCTTCGTGCCAACAAAGCGCGACAAGGGCTTGACGGAGATGTTGAATCCGCGGAACCGCTCGGCAAAGCTGCGGTAGTGCTGGCGGGCGAGAAGCGTGGTCGGGCAGATCACCGCGACCTGCTGACCGGACAGGGCTGCGACAAAGGCGGCGCGGATGGCGACCTCGGTCTTGCCAAAGCCCACGTCGCCGACGATGAGCCGGTCCATCGGCGAGCCCTTTTCAAGGTCCGCCACGACATCGGCAATGGCGGCAAGCTGGTCGTCGGTCTCCTGATAGGGGAAGCGGGCGGCGAAGGCCTCCCAGATGCTGTGCGGCGCCTCCAGGATCGGCGCATGGCGCAGGGCGCGCTCGGCGGCGACCCGCATCAGACGGTCGGCAATCTCGCGGATGCGTTCCTTGAGCTTGGCCTTCTTGGCCTGCCAGGCGCCACCGCCAAGCCGGTCGAGCAGACCCTCCTCGTGGCCATAGCGGCTGAGGAGTTCGATATTCTCGACGGGCAAATAAAGTTTCGCGTTTTCAGCATATTCCAGGGCGACGCAGGCATGCGGCGCGCCCAAGGCGGTGATGGTCTCCAGCCCGAGATAGCGGCCCACGCCATGTTCGACATGGACCACCAGATCGCCGGGGGTCAGCGTATCGACCTCGCGCAGGAAGTTGTCGGCCTTGCGCTTCTTGCGCACCTTGCCGACCATCCGTTCGCCCAGCACATCCTGTTCCGAGATCACGGTCAGCCCCGGCGCGGTGAACCCGGCCTCAAGCCCCCAGATCACCAGAAACAGCTTGCCCGAGCCTTCGGGAACCTCGCGGAAGTCCTTGATCTCATGGACCGCCTTGATCTTTTCGTCTTCCAGAAGGCCCTTCAGCCGCTCGCGCGCGCCTTCGGAATAGGAGGCGATCACCACCTGGGTATCTTTGAGTGACTTGCGAATATGATCCGCCAAGGCCCCGAAAAGGCTGACGTTTTCCTGCTGACGCTCCGGCGCGAAACTGCGGCCGATGCGCCCGCCCGCATCCAGCACGCCAGGCCCCGGCGCCTGCGACAGGGGCGAGAGCTGCACCATCCGGTGGTCGATCAGAACCGCCTCCCAGGCGGCATCATCAAGGTAGAGAAGCCCCGGCGCCACCGGCTTGTAGACCGTATCCAGCCGGCCCTTGGCGCTCATCGCCTCGTGGCGGCTGTCGTATTGATCCTCGATCCCCTCCCAGCGCGACAGGCGGGCGGCGGTGATCTGGTCGTCGAGCAGGACGCTCGCCTTGGGCAGATAGTCGAAGATCGTCTCCAGCCGCTCGTGGAAGAAGGGCAGCCAGTGTTCCATGCCCTGATGCTTGCGCCCGGCGCTGACCGCTTCGTAGAGCGGGTCATCCGAGCCGCCGGCGCCGAACTCCACCCGGTAGTTCTGGCGAAAGCGGGCGATGGCGGCCTCGTCCAGCAGCACCTCGGACATCGGCGCAAATTCGACCGAGGTCAGCTTTTGCGTGGTCCGCTGTGTGACCGGGTCAAAGCGGCGGATGCCGTCGAGCTGGTCGCCGAAGAAGTCGAGCCGCACCGGGCCGCCGCCGCCGGGCGGGAAGATATCGACGATGCCGCCGCGCAGGGCATAATCCCCCGGCTCGGCCACGGTGGAGACGGGCGAAAAGCCCATATTGGCCAGAAACCGCTTCAGCCGCGTCTCATCGACCCGGTCACCGACCTTAGCGGCGAAACTCGCCGTCTCCAGCACGGCACGGGCCGGAATGCGCTGGGTCGCCGCAGCCATCGTGGTCAGCACGACGAAAGCCCCACCCAGCCCCGAGGCCAGGGCCGCCAAAGTCGACATCCGCCGCGCCCCGATCTCCGGATTGGGCGAGACGCGGTCATAGGGCAGGCAATCCCAGGCGGGAAATTCCAGCACCACGGTCCCCGGCGCCAGAACCGAAAGGGCCACCTTCATCGCCTCCATCCGCCGGTCGTCGCGGGCGACATGGATGACCGGCTGGCCGCGGGTCAGCTCTTTGGCCAGAAGGCGGGCGTCATAGCCCTCGGGCGCGCCGCCCAGCAGGATGCGGTCTGCCATGGTCTACCAGGGGATCATGTTCTGAAGGTTGAAATACATGCCGTAAAGCGCCGTCACGAAGATCGAGACCATGCCCAGCACCTGCACCGAGAAGCGGTGCCAGAAAAGCCGGCGGTGCAGGGCCTCGCCCTGCCCCTCGCCCGCCTCGATCTTCAAGGACGCGGCCAGCGACAGATAGCCCAAAACACAGAGCGGCACGAAGAGGAACAGCACGGCCTGACCGAATTCCCAGTGATAGACGAAACCGCTCAGGACCAGAACGGTGGCGATGAAGCAGATCACCCCCACCATCCAGGGCCCGCGCTGGCGCGAGTAATGCAGCATCCGCGCGGTGTTGATCCGGGCCAGGACCTCCAGATCCTCCTGCGCCTGACCGCCCTCGCGCTTTGCCCGCCAGACCATGTCATGCGGAATGCCCAGGACCCAATGGCTGGCCGATGACCAGATGACCGCCAGGGCGATCCAATACCACAGGTTTGAAAAAGAGCGGAGGTCGAGCAGCGCGACCAGCATCTTGTACCAGGTCAAAACAGGTTCCTTCTCAGCCCTTGAGCCTTGCTTCATTCCATGTCAGGCAAGGGGGAAAGCTGCAAGCCGTTTTCCGAGGCCACCATGCGTCCGATCTCCGCCCCCTACCCGTCCTTCCGCTTTCGCCGGCTGCGGTCCTCGGCCCCGCTCAGGGCGCTGGCGCAAGAGAACACCCTCTCGGTGAACGACCTGATCTGGCCGGTCTTCATCTGCGACGGCGCCGCGGTGACCCAGCAGATCGCCTCGATGCCCGGCGTGGTGCGCCGCTCGGTCGATCTGGTGGTGGAGGCGGCGGCAGAGGCGGCAGCGCTTGGCATCCCCGCCATCTGCCTCTTTCCCTATACGCGGCCCGAGGCCAAGAGCGAAGGCTGCGAAGAGGCCTGGAACCCCGACAACCTGACCAACCGCGCGATCCGCGCCATCAAGAAGGCGGTGCCCGGCATCGCGGTGATGACGGATGTGGCCCTCGACCCCTATAACATCAACGGCCATGACGGGCTGGTGAAGGACGGGGTGATCCTGAACGACGAGACGGTGGAATGCCTGGTCAGGATGGCCCTGGCCCAGGCCGAAAGCGGCGCCGACATCATCGGGCCCTCGGACATGATGGATGGCAGGATCGGCGCGATCCGGCAGGCGCTGGAGGCGGGCGGTCACACCAATGTGACGATCATGTCCTATGCCGCCAAATATGCCTCGGCCTTCTATGGCCCGTTCCGCGATGCGGTGGGTGCCACTTCGGCGCTCAAGGGCGACAAGAAGACCTATCAGATGAACCCCGCCAATGGCGACGAGGCGCTGCGCCTGGTCGAACGCGATCTGGCCGAGGGTGCCGACATGGTGATGGTCAAGCCCGGCATGCCCTATCTCGACATCTGCCGGCGGGTGAAGGACAGCTTTGGCGCGCCGACCTATGCCTATCAGGTCTCGGGCGAATATGCGATGATCAAGGGCGCCGCGCTCAACGGCTGGATCGACGGCGAGAAGGCGATGCTGGAAAGCCTGATGGCCTTCCGCCGCGCCGGTTGCGACGGCGTGCTGACCTATTTCGCCCCCGAGGCCGCCAAACTGATCCGCGCCGGCAAGGCCTGAGCCGAGCACGCGCCCCGGCCCTTCATCGGTCCTGCAAATATCCCCGCCGGAGGCTCCCGCCCTCTGCCCCATCGGCGGCGCTTCGCCTCTGCGCGGCCCCGCGCTTGGCGAAGGGCAGCCGGCCTGTTATCATCGCGCCAAGGGCCAAAGAGCCTGAACCAGGCCCATGGGGCAGTGAGAGGCAAAAATGACAGTGAACTCCAAAGGACTGATGTCCCGGCGCAATTTCGTGGTGCTGGGCACGGCGGTGGCTGCGACATCCACGCTGGCGGCTTGCGATGGGGCCATTCTGGGCAATGGCGTCAACTCCAATGCCGCCCAGAAGATCGACGCACGGGTCGATGCGACGCGCGACTACCTCTTCTCGCGCTATCCGGGCACCCAGGACATGGCGCGCAACGCCAAGGGCGTGCTCTACATGCCGCTGGTGACCGAGGTCGGCTTCGGCTTCGGCGGCTCTTACGGGCGGGGCGCGCTCAGGATCAACAATGTGACGGTGGATTACTATTCGGCCACCTCCGCCTCCTTCGGCATCCAGATCGGCGCCCAGCAATATGCCCATGCGATCTTCTTCTTGACCTCCGACGCGCTGCAGGCCTTCCGCACCTCGAGCGGCTGGGCCGCCGGGGCCGGGGTCGAATATGCCACCCCCGACCAGGGCGCGAGCATCGGCAAGGACACGACCGAGCTTGACCCGGTGGTGGCCCTGATCTTCGGCCAGCAAGGCCTGATCGCCGGCGCCACGCTGGAAGGCGTCAAATACAGCCGGATCATCCCGTAAGGTCAGCAAGCAGGATGGGCGATCCGCCCATCTTGCCTCCCGCAAGCCCCGAAGATGGGCAAATTGCCCATCCTACCTCCAGCAAACGGAAGGCCTGGCTGAACGCGCAGGCCCTGTCTCTATCCACCAACCGTCCGGCATTGTCTGCGGTCTGGATCGGGCACCAGCGCATCGAAGTAATTCCGTCGCTCCAAATGCTGAACGGCCTGCAGGATCAGGTCCAAGGTCACGTCCTTGACCATGACGATCCTCGGATCGGCGAAGCAGACCGGATCATGGGCCAGGGAACTCTCCGCCTCCTGCGTGACGCGGCTGGGGACATGGAAGCCCATGGCAAATCGTCGGCCATCGGCCAGTTCCACGGTCACATGGTCCAGCAGACCTCTCGTCCTGGCCTCTTCCTCGCCGGCGGCGTCAAAGTCATCCGGAAGCCAGAGTGTGGGAAAGCCGCCCGAGGGCTTGTGTCGTTTCACGGGGCGCTCCGGTCGCGGGACATCGCCTCGGTGGCGCCTGACCAGCCACCGGTAGGTAGCAACTGTCTTTCAGGCTTTGGTTTGGGCGTAGTCTTTGCCTGTTTTGACCATTGCGTTGAGAATTGTCAGGAGTTTTCTTGCGCAGGCGATGATTGCGACCTTTGTCGGTTTTCCGGCAGCGGCGAGTCTTGCTCTGAAGGCCTTGATGTTCGGATCGTGGCGCGAGGCGATGAAGCCGGCCAGGTAGAGGCTGCGTCTGATGGCGGGTCGCCCGCCCCAGATGTGGCGCCTTCCGCGCAGGGT